>NZ_JACASJ010000289.1:0-882 GCF_013391025.1 Enterobacter sp. SECR19-1250
TGGCCGATGGCGATCACAGCCTGACCGTGATTTCCAAAGACCCGGCCGGAAACGAGGTGACCTCTCCGTCCTTTGATATTACCGTTGATGCGACCGCCCCGGAAAAACCTGTACTCGGATCCGCAACGGATGATGTGGGAACAATTCGTGGCGATCTGAGCAACGGCGGCACCACCGACGACGCAAACCCAACCTTCAACGGCTCTGCAGAGCCGGGCAGCCGTGTCGATATTTATGACAACGGTGAGCATATTGGTTCAACGATTGCGGACGACAACGGTGCCTGGCAGTTCACGCCAACTACACCTCTGCCAGAAGGTGAGCACCATATCACCACCACCGCAACGGATGAAGCGGGCAACACCGGTCCGGAATCGGATGATTTTGTGCTGGTGACCGACTACACCCCACCAGTGGCAAGCAGCGATGTACTGAACATTACGTCCGTAATGGATGATGTCGGCGGCCGTCAGGGTAACGTGGCCAGCGGTGAAATCACCGATGACAGCAAACCGGTTATCAATGGTATTGGTGAAGCGGGCAGCACCGTCTTTGTTTACAGCACGGATGCTAACGGCAAACATCTGCTGGGCTCAGCTGTGGTCAACAGTGAAGGCAACTGGACGCTGGCACTGGATACACCGCTGGTGGAAGGGCTTAATCAGCTGACGCTGGAAACCCAGGACGCAGTAGGCAACCGCGTAGTGGGTGAAGCACCGTCTTACGACATTACCGTTCTGATCCCGGTCAGCACCGAGCCGTCCATCAACAGCGTTGTGGACAACGCCGAGCCGCACGTCGGCCCAATGCAGAAAGGCGAAACCACTAACGACACCACCCCAACCCTGAGCGGCAGCGCTGCACCGGGCGACGTTGTGTCTA
>NZ_JACASJ010000029.1:0-46538 GCF_013391025.1 Enterobacter sp. SECR19-1250
TTTAATCAGCGAGTCAGCTTGGGAAGAAATGACCTGCTTATTCGCACCTTCCCTATGTCTCTGACCGCATGCAGGAAAATAAAGCAGATACCATCAACACGTTAAAATCCCTTGGCCTGCCGCAGGTCTCGGACGACAGCGTGCTTCTGGATACGGTGAGTAAAGAAGAGCGCCGCCTGAGCATCCTTAAAAAGCAACAGATCATTATGTTGTTTGGCGACAGTCTGCCGGATTTCGCCGTGCAGTTTAAAAACAAAAAACCGAGTGAGCAGCAGCGCGAGCTGGTTGAGGCAAGCGCAGAGCATTTTGGCAATGACTGGATTGTGCTGCCTAATGCCGCTTATGGCTCATGGTCTAAAGCCACGCCGGACAGCTGGAAGCCGTAACAATCTGCCCGCCGGGCACGGTATTGCCGTTGCCCGGCCACCCCACTGAGCTATCCATCCCATTTATAGGTCCTATCACTGTTGAGCGGGTTCTTAAATTTTGATGCATAAGTAAGATGAGGACTTTCTAAAGGAGATCATCATGCTTACTGTCAAGAAACTTGCCCTCTCTACGCTCATCACCAGTTCACTGCTCTTCTACCCTGCGCTGCACTCCCTGGCAGAGACGCCTCAGCACGTGGTGAAACAACCGGCGGGCGGTTACAGCGTTCAGGTGGGCGACGTGCTGGTTACGTCGTTTACGGACGGCAGCGTCGCGCAGGATCTGCACACGCTATTGCGCCGGACCACAGAGCAAAAATCCGATGCGTTACTGGCGAAAAATTTCCAGGCGAACCCGGTTGAGGTCTCCATTAACGCCTTTCTGATTGCGCTGCCGGGACACAAAATTCTGGTCGATACCGGTTCCGGCCAGCTTTTTGGTCCGGGCAACGGCGGGCGTTTAATCGAGAGCCTGGCAACGCAGGGGATCAAACCGCAGGACATCACGGAAATCTTACTGACGCACGCGCATTCCGATCATTCCGGTGGCCTGATAAAGGACGGTAAGGCGGTATTTACCAACGCCCGCGTGTTCGTGGGGAAACCGGATATCGACTTTTTCTTCAATGAAGAGAATCAGAAAAAAACCGGTTACGATCAGAACTACTTTGACGTGGCACAGAAGACCTTAAAACCGTATCTTGATGCCGGCAAAGTGGTGCCGTTTACCGGTACATCAGCGCTGCTGCCGGGTATTACCGGAACGGTTCACCCCGGCCATACACCGGGCTCGGCCTTCTATACGCTGGAAAGTAAAGGCGAGAAAATTACCTTCGTGGGCGACATTATCCACGTCGCTGCGGTACAGTTCCCGCAGCCTGATGTGACCATCGCCTACGATGAAGATCAGGACGGAGCAGCCCGTGTGCGCAAGCAGGCCTTTGACGACTTTGTCAAAAACAGAGATCTGGTTGCCGCGCCACACCTGCCGTTCCCCGGTATCGGTTATGTCACCAAAGGCGAACGCGCGGGCTATGCCTGGGTTCCCGTTACCTATACCAACCGGGACGCCAGCACAGCTAAATAAACAACGGAAAACAACATGACGCCATTTTCAGACCTGGATATTGACCTGATATTGACGTTGGATGCACTGCTCACCGACCGGAACATCACGCACGCCGCCGCACGTCTGGGGGTCAGCCAGCCCGCGCTGTCAGCCCGTCTTTCGCGCCTGCGTGCCATTTTTGGCGAGCCGTTGTTTATCCCTTCCCCACATGGACGTGGGGTGTTGCCCACACCCCGAGCCGAGGCGCTGAGGCCTCAGGTCGCGGCCGTTCTGCGTGGCATCAGCGCGATGCTTGCCCCCACCGGGTTTAACCCCCGCGAGAGCAATCGCACGTTCGTCATTGCCCTGCATGAAAACCCGGCCCTGATGCTTGGGGCTGAACTGCTGAATCACATCAGACGTGAAGCGCCGGGGATCCGCCTGCGTTTCGCCCTGCCGGAGTGGGTGAACCTGCCCCAGCAGCTGGAAAGCGGAGACGTTGATATTTACATCGGCGTGAGTGCGGGCGCGCACGACGGCTGGGTCAGACGCAAACTGTTTGAAGACGCGTTTGCCACCGCCCAGCGCAAAGGGCATCCTCGCGGTACGGGGCCGCTGGATCTGGCGCAGTATTGCGCCCTCTCTCATCTGGTGGTCTCCTCCCAGGGCGATCCATTTACCGGCTTTGTCGACCAGACGCTGGCCGGGCTGGGATATCAGCGCAACGTGGTGATGTCCACGCAAAGCTATGCCATGGCACCGCCTCTGGTGGCGGGGACTGACCTGATTTGCACCTTACCGGGACGCATGTTGCAGCAGTTCGCCACCACGCTCGATATTTTCCCGCCCCCGCTGCCACTCCAGCCGATCGCCATCAGCATGTTCTGGCATCCTAAAAACAGTCAGGACACGGCGAACGCCTGGCTGCGCGAACAACTGCTGCTGGCCGCCGGGCGTCAACCCTGAGCAACGGTGGTGAGGAATTTTTTTAAGACTTCAGAACGAATGATTCGGTGACAAACCAGCGTCAGCTCGCTCTCCCTGAGCCGATCAATAATGTCGACGTAAACCACATTCCCGACGCACACCGCCCTTGCTGAGGCGGGCAAGAGCGCAATGCCAAATCCCGCCGCGACAAGACTGATGACGGTGGGCACGTCGGTGGCATTCTGCACCACCTCCGGCTGGAAACCCGCACCGTTACAGGCGTCATAGAAATATTGTTCCAGCCCCATGCCTTGCGGATCGCGCAGCGAGATCCACTTTTCGTCCTTCATGGATGAAAGTGTCAGTGCGGATGACGTGGCCAGGGGGTGTTGGCGAGGCAGTGCCAGCACCGTTTTCTCTGAGGTAAAGGGGCGAGATTGCAGATCGTCAGGTAACGCAGGCAACGGAGCCCGGATAATCGCCACGTCAAGCTGGTTGGTCTGCACGGCTTCGTAAAGCGTCTGCACGTTCCCGGTCATCAGCGAAATGGCAATTGCGGGCCAGTTCTCGTGCAGCTGGCGCAGCGTTGCAGGCAGCTTACCGTCGAACATCGCACTTGATACACATCCCAGATTCAACACCCCCTGTTCGCCACGGGCGGTTTGTCTGGCGTCCAGCACGGCCTGCTCGGTCATCGCAATTGCCAGCCGGGCTTTGACCAGAAACGCGTCTCCGGCAGGCGTCAGGGTTAAGCGACGATGTGCCCGGCTAAACAGTGTGACGCCCAGACGCGCCTCCAGCGCTTTAATCTGCTGGCTCAGTGCAGGTTGCGCCATATTCAGACGCTCCGCGGCGCGGTGCATATGGAGCTCTTCTGCCACCACCAGAAAATTACGCATCAGACGAAATTGCATGATGAAGTCCCGCGAAAATTGATAATAAAATGCTTATCAAAATAGCATCAATGATGCAATTGATGATATCTGTCGTTCGCCCAACAATGGAGGTCAGCCATTAAGGGAGAAAAACATGCAAAACCCCATTAACGATCTCAGAAGCGCCATCGCGTTGCTGCAACGCCATCCAGGTCACTATATCGAAACCGATCACCCGGTAGATCCCAATGCTGAACTGGCGGGCGTCTACCGCCATATCGGCGCGGGCGGTACCGTAAAACGCCCCACTCGCACGGGCCCGGCCATGATGTTCAATAGCGTGAAGGGCTACCCCGGCTCCCGCATCCTGGTAGGTATGCACGCCAGCCGGGAAAGAGCGGCGCTTCTGCTGGGTTGTGAACCCTCGAAGCTGGCGCAGCACGTTGGTCAGGCGGTGAAAAACCCCGTTGCACCGGTGGTGGTTCCGGCCTCGCAGGCACCGTGCCAGGAACAGGTCTTTTACGCCGACGATCCGGACTTTGACCTGCGTAAGCTGCTTCCGGCTCCGACCAACACGCCGATTGATGCAGGCCCGTTCTTCTGTCTGGGGCTGGTACTGGCAAGCGATCCGGAAGATACCTCGCTGACCGATGTGACCATTCACCGTCTCTGTGTGCAGGAGCGAGATGAACTCTCTATGTTCCTTGCCGCCGGTCGCCATATCGAAGTTTTTCGCAAGAAGGCCGAAGCGGCGGGCAAACCGCTGCCGGTAACCATCAATATGGGACTTGACCCGGCTATCTACATTGGGGCCTGTTTCGAAGCGCCAACCACGCCATTCGGTTACAACGAGCTTGGCGTCGCCGGGGCATTACGCCAGCAACCGGTGGAGCTGGTACAGGGCGTGGCGGTAAAAGAGAAAGCGATCGCGCGGGCGGAAATCATCATCGAGGGCGAACTGCTTCCCGGCGTGCGCGTAAGAGAAGATCAGCACACCAACACCGGCCACGCCATGCCGGAGTTCCCGGGCTACTGCGGCGAGGCGAATCCGTCTCTGCCGGTGATCAAAGTGAAAGCCGTGACGATGCGAAACCACGCGATCCTGCAGACGCTGGTGGGCCCGGGCGAAGAGCACACCACGCTTGCCGGTTTGCCGACCGAGGCCAGCATTCGCAACGCGGTCGAAGAGGCCATTCCCGGCTTTCTGCAAAACGTTTACGCCCACACCGCCGGAGGCGGTAAATTTCTCGGCATTTTACAGGTGAAAAAACGCCAGCCGTCAGACGAAGGTCGTCAGGGCCAGGCGGCACTTATCGCCCTGGCCACCTATTCCGAGCTGAAAAACATTATCCTCGTGGATGAAGACGTGGATATCTTCGACAGCGACGATATCCTGTGGGCAATGACCACCCGCATGCAGGGCGATGTGAGCATTACCACGCTTCCGGGGATCCGCGGCCACCAGCTGGATCCGTCGCAGTCGCCGGACTACAGCACCTCGATCCGTGGAAATGGCATTTCCTGCAAGACTATCTTCGACTGCACGGTGCCGTGGGCGCTGAAGGCGCGGTTTGAACGGGCGCCGTTCATGGAGGTTGATCCCACACCGTGGGCGCCGGAGCTGTTTGCGACGAATAAGCAATAGTCCCACAGCACGCGTATGGTCATCGGGTCATACGCTTATTTTCTTTTCAAGCGTGGCGATATTCTCACCCGCCACGCGCTCCACCGTAAAACGATCGACGCTCAGCAAAATCAGCATCAACCCTCTGCCGCTCTCCAGCAATGGCGATGTTTCACAAAATCGGTCTCGTCTGGCGGCATCAAGCCGCTCCTGCGGGAACGCCTCACCTGCGTCGGTAAAGATAAGGCAGACGTCGCTGTCGCGGATGTCGAACCGCACGCGGAATGCGCTTGAGGGATCCTCATGCAACGCATGCCGGATGATATTCGTCGCCACTTCACAGACGGCAAGATCGAGCGCGAAACGCCATTCATCATCAACGGTAAGCGCGCATAGCCTCTCTTCCAGCCAGCTTGCCAGCGGCGTCAGCGAGCCGAGCACCGCCGGAAATTCTGCCTGCTCCGGCGTCTGCATTTAATGCCCCAGCTGCGCAAGCGCGGTGCTTTTATCCGGATAGATGCGAAATATGCGATCCATCCGGGTCAGAGTGAACATATTCATGATCCCTGGGTTCAGGGAGCATAGCGCCATTTCGCCTTTGCCATTCATCAACTTGAACAACGACACCAGCATCCCCAGCCCGCTGCTGTCGATGAAATCTACTTTGCTAAAGTCGACAATCAGGGCTTTACGATCGCTGCCAATTTCTTCCGTCACAGTGGCTTTAAACGCTGCCGCAACGGAGGCATCCAGCCGCCGGACCGCCGGCGTAAGTACGTTGGCATGCGGTAATCGTTCAGTGTTCATCATCATTCTGTTCTCCCTGCCGCTCAATTACTAATAGTGAAACATCGTCAGTTAAGGCGGTCGGTTCATCGCGATGTGCGTTACGCCAGTCGGTCAGGTGTTGACCAAACTGTGATAACAGTTCATCAACAGGCAAACGGGCGTGCTGATGAAGCCAGCGCTGGAGACGTTGCGGGCCAAACTGCTCGCCCTCGACATTCTCACATTCCGTGATCCCGTCACTGAATAAGCATAAGCGATCCCCTGGATTGAGGATAAACGCCACATCGTCCCAGCTGAGATCGGGGATCAGCCCTACAGGCGGTCCGCCGTCACCCACGGCGGTGACGGCACTGTCTGCATTCACAATTACGGGGGTAGGATGCCCTGCCTGACACAACAATCCCTGACCCGTTGCAGGATCGATTACCCCGTAGATAATGGTGAAATAGCTGGTGATGTCGTTCTCTTCACTGCAAAACCGGCTATTCAGAATTCTGATCACCTCAGCGGGAGACTGAACCCCGCCCGCTTCGGTAAACAAGAACCGGTCCACCACCCGGCCATGTAAAAACTGGCGCGCAACCGCGAGGGACATCATCGCCGCGCCTACGCCGTGACCGGAAACATCGACGCAATAAAAACCCAGATGGGAGTCGAGCGCAAAAATATTAAAGACGTCGCCCGAGACCCAGGCTGAGGGTAAGAAAAGCCAGTCGGAAAAGTAATTGCCATAACGTAAGCGGTGCGAAGGCAGCACGGAGTGCTGGACACGCGCCGCCAGCTCAAGATCCTGTTCAAGCTGGTGTAAGGCCTCGCTCAGACGCTTATTGTGCGCGGCGAGCGTCGCTTCCAGCGTCAAAATGCGCCCTCCTGCGTGTAACCGTGCTCGTAGCTCTGCCTGCTCGACGGGCTTACTCAAAAAATCATCGGCCCCGGCATGAAAACCCTGCGTCAAATCGCCCGTGTTCTCGCGCGCCGTTAACAGGATGACGTAAACGTAGTGACCCCATTCGCGGCTACGGATCGCCTTGCACAGAGCCAGCCCGTCCATCACGGGCATTTCCCAGTCGCTTATCACCATGCTGACGGGCTCGCTGGCCAATATCTCCAGCGCGGCGACGCCATTCTCCGCCTCGCTCACGATGTAGCCCCACTGGGTGAGCATCCGGGAGAGTAAGCGACGATAAATCAGCGAATCTTCAACGATTAAAACGTGCAGCGCTGACATGCATCCCCCTATAGCGGTAAGAACCAGATAAGGCTGACGGTGCCTTCGCGGAACTTAGCATTCCCGTTACTGTGGCCCGGGTAGCGTGTCCCCGAGTAGTTCGCGTACTGGACGGAGAACGAACCCGGCGTATAGCCTGCATAACCAAAGCTGTAGCTGTAATCGCCGTTCCAGGGTTGTTGCTGACTGCTGTCGGGGAACCAGAATGCCGTTGCCCGAATAAAGAAATGCTGTTTAAAGGTGTAACCGCAGCCGCCGAGGAATACATTTTTATTTTTGCGAATGTCATCGCTGCTAAGGTCATAGTAACGTGGGACCCAACTGTACCCTGCCTGGCAGATAATAGAGTCGCCTTTGTTGATCAGAAGCGATTTTTCTATCGGCTTCGGTAAGGAAAACTTATAGGCGAGAGTCACCGCCCCCTGCTCGAAGTAGGTATGTCGTCGGCTACCAGGCGTCCAGAAGTGATTATCACCGTAGTTGCTGTACACAAGGCTAACCGTATTAGCATGCCAGTCGTCATAGCCAAAACTGTAACGAAAATCTGCGGTGTAGCGACTGGTATCCCTGACCGGCAGCCGGGAGGTAATGTTGGCAAACCAGAAGCTATAGGGCGAATACTGCAGGCTGAGATTCAGCGTCTGGTTAATTTTTCGCTTTTGTGTGGCGCTGTCTGAGCTGTTTGGAATGCTCATCCACTGCTCTTTCAGCCCCGAACTGAAACTCAGGGCACCTGAGAATTTTTTGTCATTACCCGAAAACAGGCGCCCCCATCGACTGGTAAATACGCCAGCCTGTACCGGTTCGCCGTTTTTATCGCGCAGGGTGTCATTTTCATTACTTTGTGCCGCATCTGCGGAAGATGTTGCGGCGAGCAGCACGCCCGCCAGAAGCCATTTCTCGCGCATAACCGCCATCCTTAGTTAGGTATCCAGCGTGCGGCGACGTTATATTTCGCCATGAGCCACAGTATGCCTAGTGCCGCAGCATGCACTAACGTGTTTTCTGTCCAGGCGTGACGCCATAAATCGAACGTAATGAACTGACTCACCAGCAACACCACGTACACATGCAAAATAAAGGTATAAAGCGAGTGCTGGCCTAACGGAATGAGAAACCATCCGAACATTTTGTTGAGCGGCACCCACCACCAGGTCAGCACCAGATAGACGGTAACCATCAGCGCGATATCGTTTAATACCCGCACCGGACCCAGCCCATTTTTTGCCGCCCAGGTGTGATAAAACGTGTTGAAGGTGTCAGGTGGAATCACATGCAACAGCAGCGCAGGCGGCATAAACGGGTTGGTATGGTTCTGCGCAACAAACCCCAGAACAAGTGATACCATCACCAGCGCAACCATCACCACTTTACCTGCCGGCGTGCGGGCAAAAGAGAGTAATTCGGCTTTGTACCAGCCGCACGCCATGCCCAGCACGAAAATGAACTGCCAGGCCAGCAGCGGAAAAGCGAATTCGAATTCCGCTGGCGTCAGCCGCAGCGGCCAACGCTGCCACAGGCTGTACACCAGCAGCGACAGCCCCAGCAGCCACCAGACCTTCCCTTTCTGCAACATCCCTAAAAACAGAGGGCTAAAGAGCAATAAAAAGATATATAGCCCAAGAATTTGAGTCTGATGGGGGCCAATCTGCAAATAGAGAATGATATTGAACCAGGTCTCTTTTATTTGCGGTGTCACCGGATAAAGCGACCAACTTTCACCCGAAAAGCGATCGGTAAAATGGGTAACCTCGAAAAGAGTAATATTGGGAACCCATGCCAGAAGAATAAATGACACTATGATAATGATATTTACACGATATATTTTCCACGCCCGGAGATAAAGCCCCCATGACACCGTAAGTAATACCACTTTTTGCAGGCGAGCACGGTTGAGCATGCCCAACATAAATCCTGAGAGAATCACAAAACCCTCTGCGCCGGTGGTTAATCCGAAACGCTCCCAGGAAAATATATTAAATACCGACATCACTTCCGTATGTGCCACGACCATCATGACGAGGGCAATACCGCGCATAAAGTCGATTCTCAGGTCTCGTGCACCTGCAACGGCATACCGCCATGTTGTTGATTTTGAATTATCTTCTTGCGCGAGCAACGGCGCAATATGGCTCATAGGGTGTCCTTTACCAGGAAGCGAAAATAAAGTTCTAAATAAAGTAGATAGCCTATAGAAATAGTAACCGCAATTTCTCCCTGGCAGAGAAAATGTATTAAGCAAAATTTACATCCAATTAACCCATACTAAATATTACTCATGGGCATGGCTGGACACTTTTATTCGGCGTTCTACACTTACCTTAAATTTCGTTCAATCGCTTTTTCTTTGGCCTTCGGGTAACTGTCTGCGCCGCAGAATGGGGCTGCATTTTCACGGAATCAGGAAAGCCGGATCTATGGATTTTTATTTTTCCCGTTTTGAACATCGTCAACCTCCGGAACCGTTAAAAACGCCACGTTGGGTCATGATGACCTGGCAGGTGTTAGCGGTCGCGGCGCTCATACTGGGCGCAAATTATATTTACTGGCGCTGGACCGCCTCCCTGAATACCGATGCCTTGTGGTATGCCATTCCGCTGGTCCTCGCCGAAACCCTGGCATGGATCGGAACCGTGCTGTTTACCATCAATTTGTGGAAAGAAGAGGATCCACCGCAAAGTCCCCCTCCCAGCGATATTAACGCCTGCCTGTCGTCCGAGGAGGCCACGGAACCGCGTCCTGTTAAAGTGGATTTATTCATCGCAACCTATTCCGAAGACACCGAGCTGGTACGGCTCTCCATTCAGGATGCGCTGAAGATGGATTACCCTTTCCCGATTGACTACCGGATCCACGTGCTTGATGACGGCCGCCGCCCGGAGATGAAAGCCGTCTGCGAAGAGGAAGGCGTCAATTACATCAGTCGCCAGACTAACATCGGCTTTAAGGCCGGCAATCTGCGCAACGGCCTTGAGCAAACCGACGGCGACTTCATTGTTATTTGCGATGCCGATACCCGGGTCTTCCCTACTCTTCTCAGCCATACGCTCGGCTATTTTCGCGACCCCGATGTCGCCTGGGTACAGACCCCCCAATGGTTCTTCGACCTGCCGGAAGGCGAAAATTTGTCACACTGGGGACACCGTAAAGCAGGGAAAGTTGGCTATGGCCTGGGCTGGGCGATCCAGAAGCTGGTTGGCCCGGTGACCCTTGGCCGCGATCCGTTTTTCAACGACCCGCGCATGTTCTATGACGTGATCCTGCGACGCCGCAACTGGGCCAATGCGGCATTCTGCTGTGGAGCGGCCTCCATTCATCGCCGTGAGGCCGTAATGCAGGCCGCACTGAGAAGCTATGCCTGGTCTGTTGAAGAGGAGATCCATCGCCATACCCGGGATATCCGTGACGAAGAAACGCGGGAAGCCTTGCAGAATGCGATGCGTCCGCACGTTGCATTTGACACCGAATTAACGCCCTACAAATTCCACGTATCGGAAGATATCTATACCTCAATTTTGTTGCACGGTGATGCCGCAAGACGCTGGCGTTCGGTCATGCACCCGCGCGTTGAATCGAAAATGCTCTCCCCGCAGGATATGCTGACCTGGATGATCCAGCGCTTTAAGTATGCCGCCGGTTCGCTGGATATTTTGTTCCATGACAATATCTTCAGTCGCCGCCGCTTTAAGCTTTCTCTCCCTCAGACGCTGATGTACGCCACAACCTTCTGGTCTTATCTGGCCTGCGTGTGGAACACGGTGTTTTTGATTTCGCCCATCATTTACCTGTTCACCGGCATTCCACCGGTTTCAGCCTGGTCGACGCCGTTCTATCTCCACTTTCTGCCCTTTTTTATCCTCTCTGAGCTGGCCTTTATGTTCGGCACCTGGGGGATTTCGGCCTGGGACGGCAGGGCCTCTTACCTCTCCTTCTTTTCCATGAATCTGCGCGCGCTCAACACCGTGCTGCGAGGCGAACAAATCAAGTTTCATGTTACGCCGAAAGAGAGGCAAACCGGCCGTTTTCTCTATCTGGTGAAGCCGCAGATTGCCATCGTGGTACTGACCCTGGCGGGGCTTCTCTGGGGAGGAATCCAGGTCGCTCGCGGCCAGGTTGACGACCCATCTGGTTACGTCATCAATATTTTCTGGGGGACGGTCAATATCGCCGCCATGCTCCCTCTGATTTTCGCGGCCATGTGGACGCCAGCTGAAGAGGGAGAGGTCAGCCAATGAGACGACGCGATGCCCTGCTTTCTGCGCGCAGTTATTTGACAATTTTGCTGGGGTTCCTGCTCGGTTTTGCCATTGTGGTGTGGGTTGAGAAACAAATGCCTTCGCGTGTGGAAAGCAGCGGCGGCATTGCGCTCAGTAAAGATTTCCCTCCACTGCCTGCGACACGCGAACTGACCTATAACGAAGCCATCTGGGCGCGGGTGGCATGGCAGTATTACGTGAATAATACCCAGCCAAACGGGCTGGCGAACGCCAACGACGGTGAGCCATGGCTAAGCCTCTGGAGCGTGGGAAGCTATCTCTTTGCGACCATCGCTGCACAGCAACTCAATATTATTACCACCGACGAGTTTGACGAGCGGATCGGCGCCGCCCTGTTCACGCTGGGGGCGCTACCGCTCAATGATAAAGGGCTCCCAGCCGCCTATTATCATGCGGACACGCTGAAGATCCTCGGCAAATCAGACGCCTCGCCCATAGGGCTCAGCCGCCTGCTGACGGCACTTCAGACTCTCCTGTGGCGCTACCCTCAGCACGCCGCGGCAGTTGGTGATGTGTTTAGCCACTGGCGTACCGGCTCGCTGATTGAAAATAACACACAAAGCCAGGCGGCCGTGCCGCTTCATCACTGGACGCTGACTGCCGATGAACAGCGGGACAGCTTTGGCTATCGACTCTATGCCAGCCATACCCTGCGTTTGATTGACAGTGCAGCGGGCCTCGCGGTCACCAACCCGCCTGAAGGGCAAAAGATGATCGACCTGGATGGCATCATGGTCCCCGATGAAGGGTTACGTACGCCCTGGGGCAAGCAGACCTCTCTGATCAGCCTGCCCTATCTGTTAACCGGTCTTGAGCTGGGTTTTGATGCCCAGAGCGCGGAAATCGCGTGGCGAATTATGCAAATTCAGCAGCGTCGCCACCACCTCCGTACACCAAAACCGCCTGTCAGCACGGATTATGCCGAACCGGCACCGGATTATGTTACCGACCTGCCAGACAGACAGCCAGTACAGGCACGCGCCTTGCGCGACGAAGCACCGGAGAAGGTAGCCATTACCTCAACCCGTTCTGCGTTTGCCTGGTATGCCCTGTTTCGTAATAGCTGGAGTGAAGCGCTGCGCCAGCAGGTAGAGTCGCTTCAGGTGCCGGGCAAAGGCTGGCAAAGAGGATTAAATCTCAACAATAGCGTTAATTCCGTCGTAGATGCGGATACCAATGCCATTGTGCTGGAAAGCCTGTCTTATATCGCGCATGGCCAGATGCTCTGTCTGGCCTGTCTCTACACGGCCCCACGGCCATCCACTTCTGCAGGAGCAACGCCATGAAGCCACGATCCCTGATCTTCTTTCACCTGCTGACGGGAATAATGATCTGCTGGCTGGCATTATCGACCGTGCGTGCGGAAACCGGGCTGCCAGCATCGAATTACGCCCCGCGAAGTGGAGAGCTGACGGTCAGAGAGATGACCATTGCGAAAAATGCCTGGCAGTATTTTGTGGCGAATTATCAGCCCACGACGGGCCTGGTGAATGCGGTCAATAAATATCCCTCTACCACGATGTGGGACAGCGCATCCTATCTGGCTGCCATGACGGCGGCGCGTGAACTGGGGATCATTGATAAAGCAGAATTCGATCGCAGAATGCTGAAGTTTCTCGCCACGCTAAACACGCTGGTGCTGTTCCGCAACGAGCTGCCAAACAAATCGTATAACACCATCAGCGGCCAGAAAGTGGACTATACCAACAAGCCCGGTGAAATTGGCTTCTCGGCCCTGGATATCGGACGGATGCTGGTCTGGCTGAAAATTATCAAAGAGCGTTACCCGGAATATGGCAACAGCATAGATAACGTGGTACTGGGATGGGATTTCAGCCATGTGATTGATCCCTGCGGTACCCTGTATGGTGCCTATCTGGAAAATGGCCAGCCCAAATATGTTCAGGAAGGTCGACTGGGCTATGAAGAGTACGGCGCGGCGGGTTTCAAGCTGTGGGGTTTTAATACCTGTAAAGCCAGTCGCCCGCAGCCTTATGAGCTGGCCGAAATTTACTGCGTACTCGTTCCCTATGATACACGCGACCCGCGTAACACATCTCAACATAACTATGTTGTGACGGAGTCTTACCTGCTTTACGGGCTGGAGTTCGGCTTCGATAAACCGACCGACCGGGATAACGCGCCCCGCGACTACTCCCTGACATGGATGAAGAACTTTGCCGACCGCGTTTATCAGGCACAGGAGAACCGCTATACCATCACCGGCGTCCTCACTGCCCGCTCTGAACACCAGCTCGATAAACCCCCATATTTCGTCTATGACACCGTATTCAGCGATGGTTTTAACTGGAACACCATCACCGATAAAGGCCAGTTCGTCCCTGGCGCTGCCGCGATTTCACTGAAAGCGGCGCTGGGGATGTGGGTATTGTGGAACTCGCCCTACACGGACCGCCTGCTGAATACCATTGAGAATGCAAACGAAGAGGGAAAAGGCTACTACGAAGGACTGTATGAAAATGGTGACGGGCCGATCAAAGAGTTCACCGCGAACAATAACGGCATCATGCTGGAGGCGTTGTTATTCAAAAAAGAGGGAAAACTGTTGGCCTTCAATACCGACAACCCGAAGAGCAAGGATTTTGCCCCGTCACTGTGGGATCAAAAGCTGCTGGATCAGTTTGAAGAGAACAACGCGCTGCGTAGCCGACCGTTCCTTACCAGCACACCGGCAGTAAAAAGCTGGTGCGACCGGACCGGCGTCACGCTGCGCACCAAACCCGCCTGTCAGGCTTGTCAGTGCGCATCCTGCAGCGCGGACGAGCCTGTTAAACTGCCTCCGGTGACTGCGCAATGCTTAAAACCTTAGCCAGAGGGCTCGCGGGATTACTCCTCGCAGGCGTAGCGGTTTTTGCCCTGTTTGGCCATCAGGGGGCTGGCTGGCGCTGGCTGATAAACGGTGGCTGGCACTCCACTGCTCGCCTCGCCACCCTGACGCCGGAAGAGCAGAAATGGGCGGCAATTGCCTGGCGCTATTTCGTCAACAATACCCAGCCACAAACCGGGCTGGTCAACGGAAGCGACAAACAGCCGCGCGTCACGCTCTGGCAAATGGGCGATACACTTATCGCGCTGCTCTCAGCAAAAGAGCTGGGGTTGATTCAGGATGCCGAGTATGACGCCCGCTTAACCCGACTGATGGGGACACTCAACCGTCTGATGCTGACCGATACCCGTACACCAGGGCGGCTCTATTCCAGCCAGACAGCAACGCTTATCGATGTTAGCGGCAACCCGGTCAGACAGGGTTGGTCTGCCCGGGACATGGCTCGCCTGATGCTCGCTCTGCGCCTCACTGCAGAGCGTGAGCCGCAATATGGTGAGTATCTGGACAAAATCATTCTGCGGTGGAATTTCTGTCCGGTCATCGATAACGAGGGCGAACTGTGGTCATCTTCCCTGCAGAATGGCCAGCCGGTGGTGCGTGAGGAGCTGCGTCTGGGCGAAAGCGAATATGCCGCGACGGCGTTTCATCTGTGGGGATTTTCAGCGGAGAAGGCGTTTACGCCGCCGGTACATCACGTCATCATCGCGCAGCGGCGGCTGGCCGTGGATGCCCGCGATCCGCGCACCACGTGGCAGCCCTCCCTGATTACCACTCTTCCCTACATGTTGCCAGGTCTGGAGTTTGGCTGGGAACCCGATGGCGTGACGGCCGAACGACAAAAGCGTCTGCGTAAGCAAGCAGAAAACGTCTGGCTGAGTCAGAAGACCCGCTGGGAGATCGATAAAATCCTGACAGCGCGTGCTGATTTCGCGCTCTCACAGACCCCCTGGCATATACAGGATACCGTCTGGGGAAATG
The DNA here is from genome assembly GCF_013391025.1 of Enterobacter sp. SECR19-1250. Taxonomy (NCBI): domain Bacteria; kingdom Pseudomonadati; phylum Pseudomonadota; class Gammaproteobacteria; order Enterobacterales; family Enterobacteriaceae; genus Enterobacter; species Enterobacter sp. SECR19-1250. The sequence continues at coordinate 15,023 of NZ_JACASJ010000029.1, forward strand.
GTTATGCCTGGAACTCAATAGGCGATGATGGCCGGGACTACACCCGGTTCGCGCAGGTGTCGACCAAAGCGGTCTTTACGCTGTGGGCCTTGTGGGATACCCCTTACACCGACGTGCTGATGTCAGTCACAAAACACCTTAACGATCCGCAAAGAGGTTGGTATGAAGGCCGCCTTGAAGCCACGGGCGATACCAATGCTGCCCTCACCCTCTCCACCAATGCCATGGTGCTGGAAGCCCTTTTCTTTAAGCATAACGCCGGGCCTCTCTTTGATACCCGCCAGTCAAGGAAAGAGAGCTACTTTACCCACCGTCTGGCAGATGAATATGCCCCCCCGGGACGTTGTCTGCCGGGTGAAAACGCCATAAGGAGGACGCCGTGAAATTCTACCGCGATCTGTTTGAATCCAGCCTGAACCGCGTCTTCCCGGATAATGAAAAAACGGCGTTTTTCGAGACGTTCTACGACGCTTTCGTGCATATGTCACCTGAGACGGAAGCACATTTTGCCCGTCTGCCGGATCAGGAAGGCCAGCAAACCCTGTTTAAAAGTTTCTTCGCCATGCTGGCGGTAGATGGCGCCCTGATTGTGCCGGATTTTCTTGAGCGCCTGGCGCGGGAGCAAAGCGATGACGGCTTGCACCTTCCGCCGCGTTTTTTTGCCCTCTGGCGGGAAGCGATGCTCAACACGGTGAGCCTGCGCGATCCGCAATGCGACGATGAGATCCTGACGGCATGGGCGATGGCTATTGCGCCCGGGCTGGAATACCTGCGCCGACAGGCAGAACTGCATTACCGGGCGTAAGGAGCATGACAATGCCTTCATTTAACTATGATCTTAACGCGCTCCCGGCTGCGGTCATGATTTATGACCGCAATGAACACCTGGTGGCCTGGAATCACAGCGTTGCCCTGTTTTATCCGGTCATCACTCCGTGGCTGAAAGCAGGTACGCCTCTTGAAGAGTTGGCAGAACGTTTCATTGAGGCTGTTTACAACGTCGATCCAGGCCTTCGTCAAACGCTGCGTGAATCCATCGTTCGCAACTGTCGGCAGGATAAACATTGTGAAGTCAGACAGGCCGGTCAACGACGCATTTTTGTTCAACATCAGCGGCTTGCGGATGGCAGTATCGTCAGTCTGCATAGTGATATCACGGAGCTTGACGAAGCGCAGCGGTCGCGCCACCGGCTACATGACGATTTTCTGCTGACGGCGGAATCCATTCATATCGGAATTTGGGACTGGCAGGTTTCTGGTGACACTTTACAGGTGAACGACACGCTGCTGTCCATGCTCGGTCAGTCACGCATGCGGTGGCATTATCCGGTGCGTTTTTGCTCAATCAGGTTCATGAGGACGATCGCGCTGCGCTGCGCAAGGCACTGCAGGCCTCAAAACAGGACCACCGTCCGGTCTTCGAATGTGAAATCCGCGTTCATCACCCCACAGAAGGGTTACGCTGGATGCTGTTGTCCGGCCAGGTGGTGACACTCTCCATCGGGGGCAACGCTGAGCGGGTCATTGGTACACTACAGGATATTACCCGGCGTAAAGAGGCCGAAATACTGGCGATCAATGCCGCCCGGGAGGCCAGAAAGGCGAATGAGGCGAAAAGTGCATTTTTAGCCAATATGAGTCATGAAATTCGCACGCCTATGAACGGCATTATTGGCATGACGCAACTGTGCCTTGATACCCCTCTTGACGCCGATCAGCGTGATTACCTTACGCTGGTGATGAGTTCTGCCCAGTCTTTGCTGCACATCATTAACGACATTCTTGATTTCTCGCGTATCGAAGCCGGCAAAGTGGAACTGGAGACAGAGCCGGTTTCCGTGCGCCCCTTTATTCAGTCGCTTATTCGTCCGCACATGCCGGGTGCCAGTGAAAAAGGGATTGAGCTTCTGGTTGATATAGCGCCTGACGTTCCCGACGTACTGCTGGTGGATGGCGCACGGCTACGTCAGATCCTCACCAATCTGCTGGGGAATGCGCTCAAATTTACCCACCAGGGGGAAGTCATCCTGATTATTGAGCCGGAAGATGGCGAGCATCGCTGGCGTTTTCGGGTGCGTGACAGCGGTATTGGTATACCGGCGGATAAACAGAATGCCATTTTCGAAGCCTTCAGCCAGGCGGACAATTCAACAACTCGTCGCTATGGAGGTACGGGGCTTGGATTGACTATCTCTGCGCGGCTGGTTGCGGCGATGGGGGGTAAGTTAACCGTGACCAGCGAACCGGGTAAAGGCAGCGAGTTTACATTCGTGCTACCGCTGGCGACGCAGCCTCTGGCCACGGAAGAACGGCCGTACAGCAAACGGTTTAGCGGGGAGCCGGTGCTTGTGGTCGATGATAACCAAACGAATCTGCGATTGTTGGCCGCAATGCTCAGCCAGATGGGGCTGAAACCCACCTGCGTCAATAAAGCCAGCGAGGCGATACATCGGGTTAAAGCGGGGCCCGCCTGGCCGTTAATACTGCTGGACGCGCAAATGCCTGAAATGGACGGAGTTTCTCTGGCGCTGGAGCTTTCAGTTCTGCCGCAGACGGCGGAGAGTCATATCATCATGCTGAGCTCCATGAGCCGACATTTTGACAGCAATATGCTGAAACGGATTGGTATCAAACACTATCTGCATAAACCCATCGCGCAGGACGAGTTGCATCAGGCCATTGCCGCAGCCTTTGAGCGGTTGCCGAAGCTAATGAGTGAAGCCCTCCCCGTGCCAGTCGCGTCATCGGGTCGTAAGGGGCTACGCATCCTGCTGGCTGAAGATAATCTGGTCAATCAGAAGGTGGCAGCACGGCTGCTTGAACGCCTCGGCCATAGCTGTCAGATCGTCGACAATAGACTCACTCTGCTTGAACGCTGGCGTTCGGGAGAATGGGACGTTTTGTTGATCGACCTTCAGATGCCCGAAATGGACGGTGAAACCGCCATTCGACGGCTTCGGGAAGAGGAACAGACCCTACCCGGCCCTGCTCAGCCAACCGTCGCCATGACCGCACACGCTATGCAGGGGGATAAAGAGCGTTGTCTCAATATGGGATTCGATGGCTATATTGCCAAACCCATCAGCCAGGAACGTCTTGCTGAAGAGATTGCCAGCGTTCTTCAGCGCGAAGATTCACTGGACTTTCCCGATGAAGCTCGCCTGCTGAACCAGTGCGCTGACGATCCCGCCCTGGTCCAGGAACTTCTGACCCTGTTTGGTGAAGAACTGGATGGGGCCGTGAAAGCCATCTCCCGGGCTATCGACCGCGATGACCGTGAAACGCTGCGCCGTGCGGCCCATAAACTGCGCGGCGAAGCCGTCACGCTGGACTTCCGGAGTCTCGCACAGCAACTGCAGGTGCTGGAGAGCGAAGCGCATACGCTGGAGACGCAACAGCTTGCGATGCTGAATGCCAAACTTCATAAGGAATCACGGCGCCTGATGGCCTGGCTCGCCAATCGTGGGGTAAATGTTATTCATGATTCGTAACTGCACGCTGCTTTTTGCATTGTTGACCCCCTCGGTGATGGCAACTTCAGTACCGATAAGCTGGTCTCTTGCGGGTGTATGGCAGGTTCAGGACGCCAACGATAACCCCCGGCCTGCCGGGGCAGGCTGGCGTAAACTGAACGTACCTGCCAACTGGTATAGCGCCGGGTACGATCATCAGGGGGCGTTGTGGTATCGCCACGCTTTTACCCTCCCCGCTCAACCGCCCGATATCATGACCACCCTGGTGTTTGACGGTGTCGACTACCTGGCCGATGTCACATTAAACGGCCAGTCACTGGGCCAGCATGAGGGTTATTTCCAGCGCTTTTCGCTGGATGCCACCGGCGCGTTACAACGTCACAACCAGCTTATAATTAGGGTTGATAGCCCCTTCGAAGATCCGCAGACGGTCTGGCCTCTGCATAAAACCGCCATGAAGGGGATTCTTAATCAGCATGACACTCGTCCAGGCGGGGCGTGGTCACCTGAAGGTCAGGATGCGAACTCTGGCGGCATCTGGGCACCGGTCAGACTGCATCTTAGCCGGGGAGCCACCATTGATGACATTATTCTGCGCCCCGACTGGACGCAGGGACTGACGCATCCGGCGTTAAAGGCTGAGATACGCTATCGCGCCCTCCAGTCGGAACGCGCTACCGTGCGGCTTACCGCAACCCCCGCCAACTTCAACGGTAAACGCTTTGAGGCTGACTTTCCGGTCACCCTCAAAAGCAACGCCCATTCCGTGCAGGTTACGCTGCCCATGACGGGGGCAAAACTCTGGTGGCCGGTCGGCACAGGGAAGCCACACCTGTATACGGTTCGCGCCTCATTACGCGATAAAACCGGGTTAATGGATACGGCTGTCACCCGCACCGGACTGCGCAAGATAGTAGAACAGCCGGGTAACACAGGCTGGCTTATTAACGATAAACGCCTGTTTATTAAGGGCAGCAATTACATCGGCTCCCCGTGGCTCAGCACCATGACGCGCGAGAAATACCGTCGCGATCTTCGTCTGGTTAAGGCCATGAACGCCAACGCCATACGCGTACACGGACACGTGGCGGGTCGCGCGCTTTATGAGGTTGCCGATGAGATGGGAATGCTAATCTGGCAGGATGTTCCGCTGCAGTGGGGCTACGACAACAGCGAGGCCTTTACGAAAAATGCGGTTCGCCAGACTCGCGAGATGATCGAACAGTTCGGTAATTCTCCCGCCATCATCGTCTGGGGCGGTCATAACGAACCGCCCTGGAATTCACCCTGGATGGAAAAACGCTTCCCGGACTGGAACAAAAACCTTAATCGCGACCTCACGCAAAAAGTCGCGGATACGCTTGCCGAAGATACCTCCCGCATTGTGCATCGTTTTTCCGCCGTGGAGGAGCATTACTGGGCGGGATGGTATTTCGGTACTGTACGCGATCTGCTTGCCCCGGCCAAAACGGGTATCATTACCGAGTTCGGTGCACAGGCCCTTCCCCGCCTGTCCACGCTAAAAACCATTATCCCGGCATCACATCTGTGGCCTAAAACGACCGCCGACGACGACCCCGGCTGGACGCTCTGGAAATACCATAATTTTCAGCCGTTCCAGACCTTTAAGTTTGCCGGCATCGCGCGCGGCAATAACATTAAACAGATGATCCACAATACGCAGGCCTATCAGTCACAACTGGTGGCCACGGCGGCAGAGAGCTATCGTAGACAGCGATACCAGCCGGTAACGGCACTGTTCCATTTCATGTTTGTAGAAACCTGGCCCTCTATCAACTGGGGGGTGGTGGACTATTTGCGCAAACCTAAAGCCGGGTATTTCGCATTAAAACGCGCGTATCAGCCCATCCTGCCCTCCATTGAGCCGGTCACTGCGCAGTGGATGTCCGGCGCAGCGGCGACCCTGCGTCTTTGGGCAATCAATGACACCTGGAAACCGTGCAATGAATGCCGTCTGATATGGCGTGTTACCCAGCGCGATAAGGTGCTGGCAAAGGGCACGATGACAATGACGATCGCCGCAGACTCCGGAAAAATGGTAAAAACGCTTACGGTCACACCCGTGGGTCAGGACGCGGTGTTGATCAGATTCACGATCAAAAACAAAGCGGGGAAAACCGTCGGAGATAATCAGAGAACAGAATCCGTCATAAAGTGAGCGAGGGGAAAAGGAAAATTGCCGCTTCCCCTGCTTTCTTGTACCCTTTCAGCGTTTACCCCAATCCCCTGAAAATCGAGACACCGGACGCCTATGACTGCACATATTTCCAAAGATCCTTTGCATGGCGTTACGCTGGAGATGATGGTCAATGCCCTGGTGGCGCGATATGGCTGGCGCGAGTTGGGCGATCGAATCAAAATTAACTGTTTCAGAAATGACCCAAGCGTGAAGTCGAGCCTGAAATTCCTGCGCCGTACCCCCTGGGCACGCGCGGAGGTCGAGGCCCTGTATCTTGATTCCCTCAATGATAACGGGACCGCTGAACGCGAGGCGCCCGCCTTTAACCCCTGGGCCAATAGTCGGATAACCAAGAGCTAATACGCAAATGATGCGACATGTAAAACGGACTGGTGCGCTGCTTGGCTGCGCGCTTTTACTTGTTAGTTGCTCCTCAAAACCCCCAAAGTCGCTGGTCACACCGCTCCCGACCCCAGGCAAACCGACGCAGCAGGCAAACGAGCCGATGCGTGGGATCTGGCTGGCAACTGTCTCCCGTCTCGACTGGCCGCCGGTCGCGTCGGTGAATGGCCGCAGTGCTGACCAGCGTATTGCGATGCAAAAACAGGCGCTGATCGACAAACTCGACAATCTGAAACGCCTGGGAATTAACACGGTGTTTTTCCAGGTAAAACCGGACAGCACCGCGCTCTGGTCGTCCAAAATCCTGCCGTGGTCAGATATGCTTACCGGCAATATTGGCGAGTATCCGGGCTACGATCCGCTGCAGTTTATGCTCGATGAAGCCCACAAGCGTGGGATGAAAGTTCATGCCTGGTTCAACCCCTATCGCGTTTCAACCAATACCAAACCGTCAACCATCGCCGCGCTGAACCGCACCTCATACCAACAACCGTCCAGCGTCTATGTGCAGCACCCTGAGTGGGTTCGCATCGCAGGCGATCGGTTTGTGCTCGACCCGGGCATCCCGGAGGTGCGTGACTGGATAACCCGGGTGGTGACCGAGGTGGTGGCGAACTACCCGATAGACGGCGTGCAGTTTGATGACTACTTTTATGCCGAATCGCCCCGCTCAACGCTGAATGATGCGCAGACCTACAGACAATACGGCCAGGGGTTTAGCTCCAAAGCCGACTGGCGTCGCCACAATACGCAGCAGCTGATTGTGCAGGTCTCTCGGGCGATCAAACAGACAAAACCGCAGGTTGAATTTGGTGTCAGCCCGGCGGGTGTCTGGCGTAACCGCTCCTTTGACCCGGCAGGATCCGACACCCGTGGCGCGGCGGCGTATGATGAATCCTACGCTGACACCCGTCAGTGGGTGCAACAGGGGCTGCTGGACTACATTGCCCCGCAAATCTACTGGCCTTTCTCCCGCGATGCGGCACGCTATGACGTGCTGACCAAATGGTGGGCCGACGTGGTGAAACCGACCCATACCCGTCTGTACATCGGCATTGCGTTCTATAAAGTGGGCGAGCCGTCGAGAAATGAGCCGGACTGGACGGTTCAGGGCGGCGTGCCGGAGCTGAAAAAACAGCTCGATCTCAACGACTCCCTGCCGAACGTGAATGGCACGATCCTGTTCCGCGAAGATTACCTCAACCAGCCGCAGACGCAGCAGGCGGTAAACTACCTGAAAGGACGCTGGGGAAGCTAAGTACAGTCAGGCAGAAACGCCCTGTTTCTGCCTGATTTTTTACGGCTTCGGCCCGAACATCGCCTCAAGCTGCTTCGCGTCCGGCATACCGACAACCTGCTGGAGCTCATTCTGGTCATTGAGATAATAAATGGCCGGTGTGGCATTCGCCCCCAGACTGTCCATTAACGCCTGGTGTTTTTGCAGTATCGCCACGGTTTCACGCGAGGCGGTGCCTTCCGGTTTAGGCAGTTTTTTACCGCCGGACAGTTCATACTCCTTCCACGCCGTAACCGGATCTTTTGCATTCAGGATCGCAGATGCGTTACGGCCGCTGTTTGGGTTGAGAAACGCCACCAGCAGCGTATTGAGCTGCACCTTACCCGCCGTCACCCACGGCTGTGCTTCTGACCAGAATGCCTTGCAGTACGGGCAGAACGGGTCGGCGAAGACAAACACTTTGCGTGGCGCGTTATCCGCCCCCTCTTTCAGGGGGTGCGCAGCGTTAAGCTGTTTCCACATTTCGCGTCCCATCGGAGCGTAGATCTCTTTCTGGAAAATACCCTCGCTGAGGTTTTTACCCTTCTCGTCATAGAGATAACCCGAAATAACGTGCTTTCCGTCAGGTGTCAGAAAGAGCGTCACTCCCATGTCCTGATATTGTCCCAGCCAGGCGGGTGCGCCACCGGGTACGTCGATCTTCTTGAGGATCGTAATCTCCTGCTGCTCGCTAAAGGTCTTCACGACATCAGGTATAGTATCCGCAGCCTGCGCCAGCCCTGACGCGGTCAGCAGCGAAAGTAACAGTAATTTTTTCATGTCCCTCTCCGGTTTGTTCGGGGGCCTGAGGCCCCCTTCAGGTTAGCGGTTTTTCAGTGCATCGGTGACCATGTCATCAAACTGTTCGAAAGGCACCCAGCCGGGTAACAGCCCTTCGCCAATCAGCGTGGCCGGTGTCCCCTGAATGCCCAGTTTTTCGGCGATGATCAGGCTGCGTTTTACCGTGACCAGGCTCGTATCATCCGGCGTTGCAACATTCACGCCCGCGCGCTTTTGCGCCTCCTGAATGCTGGCGTCATCGTGATACCCTTTTTTCGCCATCAGGGTTTCGTTGAACTTCATAAACTGCTCAGGGTGTGAACGCCAGACGGTTAACGCGTCGCGCGCGGCGGTTAGCGAACTTTCCGAACGGAACGGCAGAAACTTAAACACCACGGCCACCTGCGGATGTTTCTCAACGATCTTCTCCAGATACGGATCGAATTTTTTGCAGTATGGACAGTTGTAGTCCGTAAACACCACCAGCGTCAGCTTTGGATTTTTGGCACCGATACGCGGTGAATCCGGGTCGTTAAACAGAAAATCGTAGACCAGCTTCTGAGCGCGTTGCTCCTGATCCGGGGTGATCGGGTCCGCCGCCATCACCTGGGCTGACGCGAAAAATAGCAGAAACGTAATAAGGATTTTTTTCATAACAGCGTTAGCCTTTTGCCTTGTTCAGGGTGGTCATCAGGGTGCGTTTGTCCAGCAATGGCGAGAGGATGTCGCCCTCCGGCGTTCCAGGGCCATACACCTGGTTAAACGGGATGGCGTAGCGGTTGCGTGATTTCAGAAACGCCGCAATCGTCTCTGATGGTTGGCTCCAGTCTCCGCGTAGCGCCACCACATCCGGCTGGCGCAGCGCGGCGATAACCTCCGGCTGATTCAGCACCCGGTGCTCATTCACCTTGCAGGTGACACACCAGTCCGCCGAGATATCCACAAACACCCGTTTCCCCTGCACAAGAGCATCGCTGATTGCCTCCTCACTGAGCGGCTGCCACGGGATCGTCTGTTCGCTATTCTCAGCCGTGGTTACCGGCGTTGCGTTCACTATCCCGCGCAGCTGATAGCCCCCGAATACGGCCAGCGCAATCACCACCACCCAGAACAGCGGCGATGATGTCTGACCGCGAAGGGCATAGACCACAATGGCGACCACAATCAGAAGCAGCATGAGGATGTGGCTGAACATCTCGCCCAGATGCAGACTCAGCAACGTCACCAGCCACAGGCTGGAGGCCAGCATCATCCCCCCCAGAATCACCTTCAGGGTATTCATCCAGCGGCCAGGTTTTGGCAGCAACAAGGCGGTTTTGGGGATCAGCGCCACGAACAGCCACGGCAAGCTCATGCCCACCCCGAGCATCAGGAAGATAAGCCACAGGGAATGCAGCGGTGCGCCCAGCGCAAAGCCACGGCCGTACCGAGGAACGGCGCGGAACACGGCGTGGCAAACAGCGTGGCAAACACGCCTTCGCAGAAGCTGCCCGTCAGTCCGGTTCCGCCCGTTGTGGCGAGCCGTCCGGTGGCGGCGGAAGGCAGAAACAGCTCAAACGCACCAAACAGGTTCAGCGCGAAGATAAAGGTCACGGCAACCATCAGCCCAATAAACCACGGGTTCTGGAACTGGATGCCCCAGCCCAGCGACGCACCGGTGAGTTTCAGAACGGTCACCATTGTGGCCAGCAGCATAAAGGAGGTCAGAATACCCGCACTGGTCGCCAGAAAACGCAGCCGGATTTTCCGCGTGTCCGTACCCGCCTGCAGGACGCTGCTGAGCTTCATGCCCATTACCGGCAATACGCAGGGCATCAGGTTCAGGATCAGCCCGCCCAGCAGAGCAAAGGCCAGCATTTTGACTGTTCCCGCTGGCGCACTCTGCACCGCGTCTGCAGGGGCTGCGCCTACGGTCAGTTGCGTTTGCTGGGCTTTATCGCCGTTGGTGACGACAAATGACAGCGTTTTCCCCGCAAGCGTCGTGGGTTTATCGCCCCACTCATCGGTGACCGGAACCGCGATCTGAAGCCGGTTTCCGGTGTGCTTAATCACCGGTTCACCGGGCAGAATGTCACCCTCCAGCGGGTCAAAATAGATCCCAGGATTGACCCATTCGCCTTCCGTCGTGCCCGTCATCATCAGCTTGCCGTCTGATAACCAGGCGCTGAAGTCTGACGACACGCCTGACGCACCGGGTACTGAACGCATCGCGTCTTCAAATGCCGTACGGAAGCCCGCATCCGCTGGCGTGCGGAAATCCAGATGCAGCTTATAGTCCGTCAACAGACAGACGTTGCTGCAGGTTGAGAGCGTAAGCGTGGCGTCGAGCACATCCGCGTCCGTCCCGGCGATCGTGATGGGGATCGTGACGCTATCGTGGTAGCCCTGGGTCGTCAGGCCCGAGATATCAAAGCGGGAAGGAACCGGCCAGTACCAGGTATCCTTAACGCCCTGTGGCCAGCTGATTTTCGGGGCCACGCCGCCCTCGCCCGGCGAACGCCAGTAGGTTTTCCAGCCGGGCTGCAGCTCGACGCTGAGCAGGCCGATGATGCGGTCGTGATCCCGCTCAGCCTGAAAGCGGATGCGGGCGTGATCGTTTTGCGGTGACACCAGCCAGCCCGTATCTGCCGCATGAGCAATACCCATGCAGGACAGCCACAGGAGGAAGAGTCCCCTGAAAAGGTTAACCATGTTTTACTCCGTGAATAGTGAAAATTATCGTGTGGTGACGATGTTTTTCATTCACGGAAAACGCAGTTTTTGAGGTGTATTCGGGGAGGCGGTGCCTGGACAGGCTGCTCCCTGGAGAGAAATGTGCGCCGTTGGGTAAACAACTGCAGCAGAGCGAAGAAGATAATAATCGCCGGTAGCGCACCGTCAAAAAACAGCAGCTGGGCGCAAAGCAAAGACTGTGCGCCAAGTTGACACGGCGACGGGCCGGGCTGTTCAGCCTCCTGACCCGGGGCGTCAGCCATCATGAGCGTTTGCACCTGAGGATCCAGCCCCTGTAAAAAATGGTTGAGATAAACCGCACGCTGAACCAGGCAAATTGCCATTGCCAGACACGTGATTATCAGAAGCCATTTACCGAGAAGCTGACGGTTGCGCATAACGTTCCAAAATAACAAGACGCCCCGATCATAAACGATAGTGATGAATCTACAAGTCCCGACAGTGTAAGGTTTTGTCTGCCGGGAACATTACCCCCCTGTCAGCGCGTCATACACATCCCGCAATCGCGTGCGCAGGAACAGCACGGCCTTATGCTTACGCGATAATAACGCCTGCTCGCTAACCCCGGTTTCCCCGGCCAGCAATTTGATGCTGTAGCCATGTAGCTCCGTCTTCTCAAAGACCTCGCGCTGCGCTGCGGGCAGTTCAGCCAGCGCCTGCCCAGCTCTTCCCACAGCAGCGTTTTGAGGTACTCCTCTTCCGGGGTATGCGGAACGCCGAACAGGGTTTCAGCGATCTCATCTTCCGGAAAATCGTCATCCTCCTCGCCTGTGAAGCTGAAATAACCGGAGAGCGACACTTCACGCTTTTTCCGCGCCCGGTCGGTCATCTCATTTCGCGCCGCGCGAAACAGCCACGCGGCAACGTTTTCGACCGGCTGTTCCACCTTCATCAGCTGATACGTGATCTCCTGCAAAATATCGTCGGCGTCGTCACGTACCGGGGTTCTTCCGCGAATAAAGGCACTCAGCCGGGCGCGGCAGGCATTAACCGCCGACATCAGCAAGGATCCGCCCGCCTCCCCGGTTTTCATCTCGCTCACTCTGCGTCCGGCGCTTTTGGCGCGTTGTCTTCACGCTTGTCGTCACGGTGGCCGTGCCAGCCACAGTGCCCGCGACCATGGCGCCCAAATCCTTCCCGGCGCTGCTGCATGAACGCTTCACGCTGTTCGGGCGTCATGTTCATCCAGCGTTCGTGCATCCGGCGGTGCGCACCAAACATACCCGGACGGAACCCCAGACCACCAAACAGGATCCGGCTCAATATCAAAATGCCCAGCGCCTGCCAGAAGCCAATGGCTTTCACGCCGAGGATCGCCGGGAGTAAGGCGTTCCACAGGGACATCACCAGCAGGCCGAGCACGATAAAAATGACCGCGCCGATGACTAAGCCCTTGCCCATACGGTGGCGACCGAATCCGCGCCCGTGACCTCTGCCGTGCATATCAAACTCTCTCATGGTGTTGACCTCGTTTACAGTAACTGATTATGGCTTGTGATGAGGTAGACGGATGAGGAACAAAAATATTGCTAAAAATTTTTAAAAACATCGTAGTCAATGTGGTTTACGCTTTTCGCGACTGACGAATGGAAACAGCATAAAAATTAGAACCCGTAATAATGCCGATCTATTCGCGCTCTTAAATCAGGTTATTTATTCAGCAGGTTTGATATTGATGCTTTTTAAATGCCCTATTCCAGTTGTTGAGACTATTCCTATAATCACCCAAAAAACCTTCTATTTAACAAGAATCTAAAGCGAGGCTTAATTAACTGTTTTTAGTTAAAAGTTTGTAATCATTACATCTCTGTCTATTATTCATAGCGTCATACCCTGCAGCAGGAAATAGAAACAGACACATTAAAAAGGAGCAATCCAGTAATGATAGGCAGACTGACGAATTATATCCTCTGGTACCACACTGTTTGGGTGTTTATATTTTTATTAGTGGTCGGCGTGGCTGCTGGCGTATTTTTTAATGCCATACTGCATTTTCATGGGGATGACGCATTCCTGACAGGATTAATTTTCTTTTTATGCCCGGCGCTACTGGTATGCCTTCGGCTACATCGGCTATCAGCGAAACATCGCCAAAGATAATGCCCGTCACACCGGTTTTTGAATCAAAACACTTGGCAAAATTAAGCTGAAACCAACAAGTTAGCCGCGTTTATTGCCGGGTGGCGCTACGCTTACCCGGCTTACAATCCACAATAATATCAAGCCTGCACTGGCAAACTAAAACTCGAAATACTCCGCGTGAGCTGCTGGGCCTGCTCTTCCAGCGACGCGGCCGCCGCGGCGGACTGTTGCACCAGCGCGGCGTTCTGTTGGGTCACGCCGTCCATCTCCGTCACTGCCTGCCCGACCTGACTAATCCCGCGGCTTTGCTCTTCAGAGGCCACAGAGATCTGCTCCATCAGCGTGTTCACTTTATTGACGGAACTGATAATCGAGTCAATGACCTCCCCTGAGCGCCCCACCAGTTCGGCACCGTTTTTGACGCTGGAAACCGACTGGGCAATCAGGCTTTCGATGTCCTTGGCCGCCACCGCGCTTTTCTGCGCGAGCGTGCGAACTTCGCTGGCTACCACGGCGAAACCACGCCCCTGGGTACCGGCGCGCGCCGCTTCTACCGCCGCGTTAAGCGCCAGAATGTTGGTCTGGAAAGCGATGCTGTTGATCACGCTGGTGATGTCCTCGATGCGCTTCGAGTTTGCGGCGATGGTATTCATCGTTTCAATTACTTCACGCGTGACAGCCTCCCCGGTGTGGGCATTTTTCACCGCGTCCTGCACCAGTTTTCCGGCCTGATAGACGTTATCGGTATTATTGGCGACGGTCGCGCTCAGCTCTTCCATGCTGGCTGCCGTCTGGGTTAGCGCAGAAGCCTGCTGCTCGGTGCGCGAAGCCAGGTCGATATTCCCGGAGGCAATCTCTTGTGCGGCATGGGTCACGGTATGACTCGCGTCACGCACTTGGGCAATGGTTGCCAGCAGCGCCTGGCGCATCTGCTCCATAGAGCCCATCAGGTGATCAATTTCATTGCCGGAATTCCCCTTCACCGGCACCGGAATATCGAGTTTGCCTGCGGCAATCTGGCTGCAATGTTCACGTGCCAGATTAACCGGCACCAGAACAAGGCGTTTCATCAGCAGGCTGACGGCGACAATCACCAGCACAAACAGCAGTGCGATAGCGGCGATAATCGCCAGGCCAGAAACAAAGTTGCTGCTCGCATCTTCGTTCAGGCTTTTGGCATAGGCCTGGTGTACGGCCAGAACCTGGTCGAGGACAATCTCATACTGACGATCGAGGCGCGAGACTTCCGGTATCAGGGCGTTGAATTTGGCAATATCGTGCGCGGCGGCAGCATCAATGAGCGGTGCCAGCCCCTGGTTACGGTAATTCTGCCAGGCATCCTGATAAGCGCTTACCAGCGGCGCTTCATCCGTCAGACGGGGAGACGCCATAAAGGCAGCAAAGGCGCGATCGGCTTTGGTCAGTGCCTCTTTAACTGCGGCGAGTTTCGCAGATTCATCCGCTGATGCGCCCGCCTCTACCATCTTCACATACTCCATCACCCGGACGCGCAGCGTGCGGCTATGGTTGATGGGATCAATAATTGACAGCACCACCTGGATCTCTTTGTTCACGTTATCCAGGGAGTTATTACTTTTGATGATGAGGCCAACGCTGGTGAGGGTGCTGGCGATAAAGAAGAAAAGCAGCGAGAAAAAGACAATCAGGGATGATTTTTTTAACGACATGAACCGATACCTCAAAGAAAATTATTCCTTATGGTTATCGGCTAAACCAAAACTTAAATTAATTAAAGTTATTGATGTATCCCGTCGTCCGGCAGGGCTATTCTGCCGCTTTATAGCGCCGCTGCAGGGTGGCATCCAGTTTCCGCTGCACGGGCTCTGGTGTTTCACCGTCGATCAATTTCCCAATCAGATCAAAGCAGTGCCATGCAAGCTGACGATTATCCTGGCGCACGGTATCCACCGGGATCGTGAGCGAATCGTAAAGATAGTGATCGTCAAAGCTCGCTAACCTGATGTCACTTTGCAACAGATTGTGCTGCCCCATGTAGCGCAGCACCCCTTCCAGCAGGCCGCAGGCGGCGGTGAACAGGGCTTTTGGCGGACGCCCCAGGCGAGCACAGAGTTCGGCGAACATCTCGTAACCGGAACTCGGGTGATAATTTCCGTGAATGATCCACTCCGGGCGCAGCGTAACGTTCGCGTCGCGCAGACCCTGTTTAAACCCTTCAAGGCGGTCGCGCGTGGGGGAAAGCCGTGGCTGCCCACCGAGGAAATAAAACTCATCGGGGTGCTGGCGGGCAATGTCGGCCACCAGTTTGGCTGTCGGGGTAATGGAATCGGTGATCACCAACGGCAGCGAGCTGTCATTCATGTGGCGGTCAAAGAGCACCACGGGCAGCTGTTCACTCAGTTTCTGGTAATCCGCATCGTTGAGCATGCTGGAGGCAACAATCAGCCCGTCGACCTGACGCGCCACCATGTTGTTGACCACCACGGTCTCCTGCCCCGGATTTTCATCGCTACAGGAGATGAGCAGCTGAACGCCCGCCTCGCGGCACAACGTCTCCAGTTCGTGAGAAAACACGGCAAACCCGTAGTTGGTGATCTCCGGGACCACCAGACCAATGGTGTGGCTGCGGTTATCGCGCAGCGAGCGGGCGTGAATGCTGGGCTGGTAGTGATGCTCTTTCGCAATGGCCAGCACGCGCTCACGGGTCTCTTCCGCCACGCGCAGCTCTTTGCTGCGTCCGTTCAGTACCAGGCTGGCGGTGGCTTTTGACACCCCCGCCAGCTCCGCGATGTCTTTAATGGTGACGCGTTTTGTTTTTCTCACAACGACTTAGATCCGGCTGCCAAAACCGCTATTCTACCATGCAGCCGCGCAGCGACCAGTAGCGTAATGTGATGTCGGACGCACCTTCGAATCGCACCCGGGCCGGTTGGTCAGGAAAATAGCGACTGCTCATCACCCCTTCGCCGTGGTTGATGAAAATTTCGACGCTGGAGCGGTCGCACAGAACGCGCAGATGGTGAACCTCACCCAGCCAGTAGCGGGTTAACGTCTCACCCGTTTGCAGGCTGGCACGTTCCAGACGCAGGCCATTGCCATCGACCGTGAGGTGCAGCGCACCGGCAAAATCCAGTTTCGCGCAGGCAGCGCTCAGCTCGAACTCAAGGCGCGAGGCATCAAGCTCCGGCGCATCGCAGGCGTTGCCCTGCCAGTGCAGTTCCTCTTCACGCAGCATTTCCAGCTCACGCACCGGAGTCTGCCAGAGCTTGCCGTCGCGGTAGCGCAGCTCTCGCGGACAGGTCATCTGATGGATCCAGCCCTGTGCCCGGGTGGGCTGCAGCATCTCTTCCCCGTCAGGCACGCCCATCCAGCCAATCAGGATCCGCCGGCCATCATCCGCCAGCGTCGTTTGCGGGGCGTAGAATTCAAAACCGGCATCCAGTTCGTGTAACGCACCGTGCTTAAATGCGCCGCGCTGATAGTCAAACGCCCCGCTCATCCAGGCTGCCGGATAGGTGTTGAGATAACGATGCGGCTCACGCGCCAACCCCTGCGGGCAGCAGATCAGAACGTGCGTCCCGTCGAGGGCAAACAGGTCCGGGCACTCCCACATATATCCCGCATCCGTGAGTCCGTTGACGCCGTGACCGGCGATTTCTCCGCACGATTCCCACGTGTGCAAATCGGCAGACCTGAACAGCAGCACTTTGCCCCGCTTTTGCACATCCTGCGCGCCCAGCACCATGTACCACTGCCCGTCGTGCTGCCACACTTTCGGGTCGCGCACGTGGCCGGTGTAGCCATCCGGCAGCGCCAGCACCGGCCCCAGTTTTTTAAAGGTCCCGTCCGGTTGTTCCACCGCCAGGCACTGCCAGGCGGTGCGGCTGCCGTCATCGAACTTAACGTTGCCGGTATAGCACAGCGTCAGCATCCCGTTGTTGTCCACGGCGCTGCCGGAATAGCAACCGCTGCGGTCGTACTCTTCATCTGGCATCAGCGCCATCGGCTCGTGCTGCCAGTGCAGCAGATCGTGCGAACTCCAGTGCCCCCAGCATTTATACCGGTGATCGCAGCCCAGCGGGTTCCACTGATAAAACAGATGGTAGCGCCCGGCGAACCAGATAAAACCGTTCGGATCGTTCATCAGCCCCGTCACCGGTGCCGGGTGCCACTGCGGGTAGTGGCGGTCGGCACGCGCGCACGGTTGGCCTTTCATCACGGCCTGCAGCACGGCAGGCCAGCGGGAAGGTAATGTCATTATTCAGAGTCCGTTTTATATTTCAGCAGCAGCGAGACGGTAAACGCCACGCCAAAGGCAATCACCATGCCGATAATATAGTTGAGCAGCGAACTGGCCTGCACGATGGCCATCCCCGGCAGCGCCGTCAGCCCTACCGCCGTCATGTAGACATGCACCGACACCACCCATGCGCCGCCCACCGCACCGCCAATCAGCGCGGCCACAAACGGTTTCACGAAACGCAGGTTGATACCAAAGATAGCGGCTTCGGTAATGCCGAGCATGGCCGAGAACGCCGACGGTAAGGTAATGGCTTTGATTTTTGCGTCTTTGGTTTTAAACCACACCGCCAGGCACGCACCACCCTGCGCCACGTTCGCCATGGCCCAGATGGGCAGCAGGAAATTAACGCCAATCGACGGATTCCCCAACAGCCCGGCTTCAATCGCGTGGAAGCTGTGGTGAATGCCGGTAATAACAATCACGGAATAGAGCCCGCCGAACAGCAGACCGGCCAGCCAGCCCGCGTGGGTAATCAGCGTGCTCAGAATAAAGGAGATGCCATCGCCTAACGCGCGTCCCGCCGGGCCGATAATCAGCAGCGCGATAAAACCGGAGAGAATGACGGTCAGGAACGGCGTCAGGATCAGGTCTAACGCATCCGGGATGACCTTGCGCAGGTTTTTCTCCACAATGCTCATAAACCAGACGGCCAGCAGCACCGGGAACACCGTTCCCTGATAGCCAATCATGGCAATCTCAAGGCCGAAAAAATTCATGGTGTGGAAGCCGGACGCCACGCCCCAGGCGTTGGTCAGCGCCGGGTGAGTCAGAATGCCACCTAGCGTGGCGCCTAAATAGGGATTACCGCCAAACTCACGCGCGGCGGTAAAACCAATCAGGATCGGTAAAATAATAAACGCCGCCGAGCTGCACATATCCAGCATGATGTAGATGGCGTTATCGGCATTCACCCAGCCGTAGGTTTTCACCATTCCGAGCAGGCCCATCAGCAAACCGGACGCAACAATGGCGGGAATGATCGGTACGAAAATATTGGAAAGCAGGCGGGCAATGCGCTGGAACGGGTTGAGCTTACGCGCCGCGAGATCTGCCGCTTCTGACTTGCTGGATTCAGCAATCCCTGCCGCCTGAATAAAAGCCGCGTAAACCTTATTCACCACGCCGGTGCCAAAAATCACCTGCATCTGGCCCGCGTTACGAAAACAGCCTTTCACCCCCTCGACCTTGCCGATGGCCTGCTGGTCAGCAAGCGCATCGTCGACCAGCACCAGACGAAGGCGCGTTGCGCAGTGCGCGGCACTGGCGATGTTCTCTTTGCCACCGAGCAGCGGAATGAGCGCACGGGAAATATTATCAAAATCCATAGTTACCTCTGCCTGACTTCATTTTTATGATGTTTGATACGCTCCCGCCTGGCGGGAGCGTGAAGGGTTAAAACCAGGTTTCCATCTGGACCCCAAAGTTCCATTCCCCGCCAGCGTTAAAGCCGCTGCTGCCAAAGGCGTCATCGCTGGCGTAGTTATCCAGTTTGCTGCTCCAGTCCATCCAGGTGGCAAACAGGCGCAGTTCAGGACGGCTGAAGAAATCGCCAATTTTGCCCGCCTTTAAGGTCGGTGCGAAGGTCAGCTTGTAGAAGCTGCCGTTAACGGCGTTGCGATCTTTGTAGCCTTCCGGGTTCAAATCCATGTACTGATAGCTGCCCTCAAACGCCAGGGCGAAATTCTGCGTAACCTCTTTGATAAGGCGGGTATTGAGCGTAACCCACTCGTAGCTGTCGCCTTTGACGTAGCGGTCTTTACTGCTCTGGGCCAGTACAGCAGGCGCGATATGCCAGCCACCGCCGAGTGGCGTGACACCGTAACTTGCGAAGCGCCAGGTATCGGCTTCTGACAGCAGCGCGCCATCAGAGCCGATGCTTTTAACTTCTGCCCCCAGGCCGTGACCATACAGCAGCGCCGTTTTCGCTGAGCCTTCCCGCAGGCCGTAGAAGCTGTCATTGTGCAGACCCACCAGGGCATGCACGCCGGTGTTCGCCGCATCGGTTTTAATCAGATCGCCATTGCTGTCCTTGCGTTCGTCGTTATCCTTCGCCCGCAGGCCGCTCACCATCAGCTGGAATGGCCCGGTAAAGTGATTCATGCTGAGGATATAGTTCTGAACGTTGTTGTCGATCTGCTCTTCGCTGCCGAAGTTGCGCCCGTAAATCGAGAAGTTGCTGCGCAGCGTATCATTCCACTTCACGTCGTAGACACCGCCGCCGGTACCGGCGAGGAACACGACGTCAGAATCCAGCCTGTGAATATCAAAGTTATCGCGGTCAAAGCGTTTACCGGCCCAGAAGGTACTCCCTTTCAGCGCGCCAGTGAAATCAGGCAGATTGCCCAGCTCGGCAAAGGCCTGACGAATGTTAAGATCGCTGGTATCGGCTGACCAGTCGTTATAGGTCTTCTGCCCGTCGGCTAACATGGCCTTAAAGCGCGTGGTCGCCCCACTCTCCAGCGTCTGTTTGTGTTCCACATTTAGCTCAACGTAGGTATCCGCTTCGTTACCCAGACGACCGACCGCGCCCCCGGTTTCCCCGGCAGGCGTCAGATACGGACCGCTTTTGCTGCTGGACGCCGCATCATTCATCAGCAGGCCTGAGCGGGCATAACCGTGAAATTCAAAACCACTGCTCTGATCGGCTTTCTTTTCCAGCACCGTGGTACGCTGGGCCACCTCCTGGGTGGTGGTGCTGGGCGGCAACCAGCTGCTGCGTTTTTTGTTCTGCTGCCGTCGCGCGTTTCTCCGCATTTTGGGCGCGCATTTCCGCATCCTGAAGACGCTGTTCCAGCGCCGCCAGGCGCGATTCAATGCTTGTCATATCGGTCTGGGCAAAAACAGAGGTACTACCGGCCAGCATGCCAATCATCACGGCAAGTCTGCGTTTTTTATACATTTTGTCGCATCCCTAAAAAAAGTGTTTTGATAATGCTAAATTGCTAAACCGGTTTAGGTTGCTGATACTAAACCCGTGAATTTTGGATCGGCAATACTTTTTGCTAAACCGTTTTAGTAAGTGTGATCGAGGCGACAATTCAGGCCGCCGGTCGGCGGCCAGGAAGGAATTACAGGTTGCGACGGTACGGCAGCGCGGTCATTGCCCCTTTGGCCGTCGTGGCCAGTGCACCACAGCGCTGGGCCAGTGCAAGGGTTGTTGCCAGATCCTGGCCTGACGAGGCCAGGCCGAACAGCAACCCTGCGACGAACGCATCGCCTGCGCCGGTGGTATCAACACACGCTACCGGTGTGGCCGGATAGTGTGTCGTGATGCCCTCATGCCAGGCCATTACCCCCTCTTTACCCAGCGTCACCAGCACCAGTCGGGCCGGACAATGGCGCATCAGCGCCGCCAGACCGGTTTCGATATGGGATTCGCCGGTCAAAAACGTCAGCTCTTCAACGGAGAGCTTCACCACGTCCGCGCGCTGTAGCGCCAGTTCGAGGCAACGGCGAAGATCGCCCTCATCCTGCCAGAGGTCGGGGCGAATGTTGGGGTCGAAGCTGACAAAACCACCGGCTTTTTTAATTGCATCCATCGCCTGAAAAGTGGCAGAGCGACTCGGCTCCGCGCTGAGCGCAATGGAGCAGACGTGCAGCCACTCTTTGGCCCTGAAAGGCGGCAGATCGGTGGAATCGAGAAACAGATCGGCGCTCGGCCGAACCATAAACGTAAACGAGCGTTCGCCCTGTTCGTCCAGATCAACCACCACCGTTGAGGTGCGGTGAGCCGGATCGAGGCGCATCCACTGCACATCAACCTGCTCATCCGCCAGCGTTTTCTGCATAAAGCGGCCAAACGGATCGTCGCCAACCCTGCCAATAAAGGCACTTTTTCCGCCCAGTCGGGCGATGCCGACCGCCACATTTGCCGGTGCACCGCCGGGACATTGCAGCAATTTGCCGTCCCCCTCTGGCAGTAAATCCACCACTGCATCACCGAGTACCCAGATTTTATCCATGTCATCCTCGCAGCTAAACTATGTTAAACCGTTTTAGCTATTTAAACACAGGCTGACCAAAGGGGAAATAATCAGGAAGGAAAAAGCGTTATCGTACCAGGTGTGGCCAGTGAATATCGCCCACCCCGTTAAGCTGCGGCCGGGCAAACAGAAACCCCTGGAAACGGCGAATACCTGCGGATTCCAGCCAGCACCACTCCTCCAGCTTCTCAATGCCTTCCGCCACCAGCGTGATCTCAAGGTCGGTGCAGCAGCTCACTATCGATCGGACAATCGCCTGTTTTGGGCCGCTGAGATGAATATTGCTGACAATTTCCCGATCGATCTTGATTTTATCCGGCTGGAAGCGGGTAAGCAGCGAAAGCCCCGCATACCCGGAGCCGAAATCATCGATCGCCAGGCCAATACCTTCACCCCGAAGCTGTTTGATCTCGCTGTTGAACTTGTTAAAGCCGGAAATCATCTCGTTTTCAGTTACTTCTATGACCACCTGCTCCGGCTGAAGCCCGTGTTGTCTGATTTGCTCCACCAGAAACTCGACCGCCCCGGGCACCTTGACCAGCGACATGGGGAGTAAATTCACCGCAATTTTATGGCTGCCGATACCCAGTTTCTCCGCAAGCGCAAAGGCATACGCTTTGGTTTGCAGATCCACTTCGTAGAGCTTGTCCTGATCGAGCGTTTTGAAGAAATGTTCCGGGCTCCCGCCATCGTTGCCACGAATAAGCGCTTCAAGTGAACTGATTTTCCCTTCCGAGGGCTCGACTATCGGCTGCAGCGCAAACTGACAGATTTGACCGGCAATCAACCCCATGGCCTCACCGAAGGGCGCTTTTTCACATGCGAGCGTCCATTTTCCCGCATCCACCGGGTTCCTCGTCTGGCCGGTATGTTTCCCGGTGATAAAGGTCTGAATGAATTTGAACACCCGATCATCGGATATGAGATAGCTTTCCAGCTGGCTGTAATGCAAAACCGACTCAAGCACCTCTTTTGGGGACTGGACCTGCAGGTCAAACAGCAGCATGCCGACATTGTCAAACCGTCTGCGGGGGCCGTAGTCCCGCATCAGTTCGACGACGCCACTGTGGCGCTCATCATCGCGAATTCTGTGGAACAACTTCACGACGCTCTCTTCCGCGCCCTCAAGGATTTGCAGGACGTCACAGCCGTTCGAGAGCAGGACACCCGTGATGTTCAGTTTGGCATTGCGGCTTCGTGCTCGTTCTACCAGCGCGCTTAATTCCGCGGACCGGCAGGATAAATGTAACTGGCTTCGATAAATCAGCGTGGTGAGCACAGGAATGGGTTCCAGAATAAGGGAGGCGCCGGGGAAGTTACTGTTTAACATACTTCACCAGCGCTACCTAATAAATTAACGGCTTAAGGGATCACCCTTTTTCCTCCGTCCCGATGCGGTTGTCGATCCGCATCTTCATGTAGTCGTAAAACGGATTTGAGGTCACCCGCATCAGGGCATCTTTACCCACGCTCAGTACGGAGGTCTCTCCCCACAACAGGCTGATACCATAGCGGTTTTTCACGGCAGGATGCCGGCCATACAGATCGTCATCAGGCGGGAAAGGTACGGCGACATGCGAAAGCGAATAGACCTCCGGCGGATACTGCTGCGCCAGCGGCTCCACGGTCTCCTCTGTGCTGCCTGCGGGGATGAGCTTCGCGACCGTGGCGAAACGCTCCGCACTGGCGTTGGTAACAATCGTGACACTGTAACGTCTTTGCGCAGACGGCAACAACTCAGAGAGGGCCGTCCACGACGACGGCCGGAATAACGGGCGGAAACTCGCCGCCTGGTTGATATCAAACACCACCAGTTCACTGCCATTGGCCGGAAGCTGGTCGAATAACCCCGTGACAACCGCACGGGTACTGACGGTGGAATCCATCACCGACTGAAAGGCCAGTACCGGCGGCAACCGATCCAGCGTGTGGTTTGGTGCAGCGCGGCCAATCTGCTCCTGCAGCGCCTTCGTCAACAGCCACGACTGACGCGCCGCGTTTACCGGGAAAGAATTGTATTTGTAAGGGTTATACTCCGGCGCGATATTCAGCCAAGCCGCTTTCGCAAACGCCGGTAACAGTGCCGGTAAGCCTGCGAATCCGGCAAAGCGGGCAAACGCCGTGACGCCGATCATCGGTGACAACAACACCAGTTGCTGAGGTTTTCGCAGCGAAGGCGACTCCAGCGCGTCCAGGGTGTATTTCATCGCCAGCGCCCCGCCGTTGGAATAACCCACCAGATGCAAAGGAACGTTATCCCCCGCCAGGCGGGTGGCTTCGCGCACGGCAAGACGCGTCGCCGCCAGCCACATCTCCCAGTCAACGTTTGTCAGCGCCCCCGGCGCCGTCCCGTGTCCGGGCAGGCGCGGCACCACGGCCACAAATCCGCGCTGCTGATAATCAACGGCAAGGTGCTTAACGCTATAGGGCGAATCGGTGAGTCCGTGCAGTAAAACTACTGCACCACGCGGTTTACCGGCAGGCATCAGCACAAACGAGCGATTTGCATCCGGAGTAAATTTTCCGGGCCAAACCAGGCTCTGACGGTAGTAGCGGTTTAAGGCGGTACGCTCCTCCCCCTTCGTTTTTGCCGTGACCGCGTTATCCAGGTCGGTGAAGATGGCCTTTTCCCGGTCGAGATAGTCAGCAAAGTTCGCCTTATCCAGCTCGCTTACGCTCATTTCATTCGCACGCCAGGTATGCCAGAGATGTAACGCCGGCCCCTGCTGCGAGAGATATACCCGCACTGCCAGCAGCACAACCACGATAATCCCTATGACCATCGCCACTTTCTTTGCGAGAGCCATCAGGCGCACGCTGACACGCCAGGGCAGATTCGCCATGCCGGGTTCCTTCTCTTAGTCACTGTGTTTGTATCTTATCAAAAATGTGAAGGGGCTGAGGTATTCACCAAATTCATCTCTGTCGTATCCGACAATGCACCAAAAGTGAACTACGCCGCACAAATGTTGATCATTGGTTAATCAAATATTGCATGAAATTTACAGCACAGCGGCTTTTCGCCGTCATGTGAACATGGCACGCGTCATGCATTGTTAACCAGGTAACAGAATTCCGGCCATTGACAGCCGGTTAACAGCGAGGCGGTAATGACCACCAAACCTGAAATGCTGAACCGTATCGAAGCCACCTTCAGCCAGCTGACGCCCAGCGAAAAGCGTGTGGCAAGCTGGATGCTGGCGCACGCCGCGCTGATACCGTTTGAGACGGCAGAGAGCGTGGCGCTGACTACCGGCACCAGCGGGATCACCGTCGGGCGCTTCCTGCGCAAGCTGGGGTATCGCAATCTGGACGATGCCAAAAAAAGCCTGCGCGATCCTTATCAGCCCTGGGGAAT
This sequence comes from Enterobacter sp. SECR19-1250, assembly GCF_013391025.1. NCBI lineage: Bacteria > Pseudomonadati > Pseudomonadota > Gammaproteobacteria > Enterobacterales > Enterobacteriaceae > Enterobacter > Enterobacter sp. SECR19-1250. Next base: position 39,592 of record NZ_JACASJ010000029.1, read on the forward strand.
GAACGAACGCCTGGACTCCTGGCAACAGCAGCGTCCGCTCTCGGATCGCCTCCAGCACTCCCTTTCACTGGAGGTGGACGCAATCACCCATGTTTATCAGCTGGCACAAACCGATGTCTTTAAGCAAATCGTCCATCAGCTCACCCATGCTGAGGCGGTGTTTGTGCTGGGTATTCAGTCAACGCGCGGGATTGCCAACGCCTTCTTCAGCCACCTGGAATATCTGCGCCCGCGCGTGAGCTACTCCGAGGGGTTATCCGGCAGTTGGGTTGAATCGCTCAACTCCGGTTTTGACCACCCTTATGTGGTGCTGACCGATACCCGCGCCTATTCCGCCATTGCCCGGCAGTACTGTCGTGTCGCAAGTGAGAAAAGTATTCCGATGGCCCTGATCACCGATATCTGGTGTCCGTGGGCGCGGGATTACCCTATTGATTTATTGCAGGTTAAAACCGATACCGGCCACTTCTGGGATTCGCTGGCCCCTGTGAGCTGTCTTTTCAACCTGCTGCTGTCAGGCGTGGTCCAGGCGCTGGGTGATGCGCTTGCAGACCGTCTGACGATAAACCGTGAATTACAACAAGAGTTTGGACAATTCGAACGCTAAAGGAGCGGAGCTATGCCCGAAGAGAGTGAACTGATTGATGTCGCCAGAATGTTTCCTGAGTTGCATATCGATCTGAAATACGCCACCGCCGACAACCTGACTGGCCGTCCCATTTATCAGGAGGCGCTGTGTTTGCTGCATACCGATGCCGCCACCGCGCTGGCGAAATCGATTGGCATCGCCACGCTCGCCGGACTGAAACTGGTGGTCTACGACGCCTATCGCCCTCAGCAGGCCCAGGCGCAGCTGTGGGATGCGTGCCCGAACCCGGAATATGTGGTGGATGTGGCCATTGGCTCCAATCACAGCCGCGGCACGGCCATCGACGTCACCCTGATGGATGAACATAACAACGTGCTGGATATGGGGGCCGGGTTTGATGAGATGGATGACCGTTCTCATCCGTATCATCCCTCTGTGCCGCCGCACGCCCAGCGCAACCGCCTGCTGCTTAACGCCATCATGTTTGGCGGCGGCTTTGTGGGGATCGGCAGCGAATGGTGGCACTTCGAGTTGCCAAACGCCGCCAGTTATCCCCTTCTTGACGATCGTTTCGCCTGTTTTCCGTTGACGCACCCCCCTCTTTAAACCTGGAGCACTGCCATGAAAACAACGCTTCTCACGACGCTTATCGCCGCCACGCTGGCCCTGAGCATGCCTGCTGCGCAGGCCGCCGTTCCGAAAGACATGCTGGTGATAGGTAAAGCCGCCGACCCGCAAACCCTCGATCCGGCAATCACCATTGATAACAACGACTGGACCGTCACCTATCCGTCCTATCAGCGTCTGGTGAAGTACAAGCCTGGTACCACGGAGGTCGAAGGCGATCTGTCCACGGGCTGGAAGGCATCTGAGGATCAGAAAGAGTGGACCTTCACCCTGACGGGCAACGCGAAATTCTCTGACGGCACGCCGGTCACCGCAGAGGCGGTAAAACTGTCGTTTGAGCGCCTACTGAAGCTCAGCCAGGGGCCGTCTGAAGCGTTCCCGAAAGATCTCAAAATTGACGCCGTTGATGACCACACGGTGAAGTTCACCCTCAGCCAGCCGTTTGCTCCCTTCCTCTATACCCTGGCGAATGACGGTGCATCGATTATTAACCCGGCCGTACTGAAGGCCAATGCCGCCGATGACGCGCGAGCTTATCTGGCGCAGAACACCGCCGGTTCCGGGCCATTTATGCTGAAGAGCTGGCAAAAAGGTCAGCAGCTGGTGCTGGTGCCTAACCCGCACTGGGCGGGTGATAAGCCCCACTTTAAGCGCGTCTCGGTGAAAATTATCGGTGAAAGCGCGTCGCGTCGCCTGCAGCTTTCCCGTGGCGATCTGGATATTGCCGACTCCTTGCCGGTCGATCAGCTTTCGGCGCTCAAGCAGGAGGGCAAAGTCGCCGTGGCGGAGTATCCGTCCCTGCGCGTGACCTATCTCTATCTCAACAACAGCAAAGCGCCGCTGAATCAGGTGGATTTGCGCCGCGCCGTCTCCTGGGCAACCGATTATCAGGGGATGGTGAAAGGCATTCTCAGCGGTAACGGCAAGCAGATGCGCGGCCCGATCCCGAATGGCATGTGGGGCTTTGACGCCACCGCCATGCAGTACAGCTTTGACGAGGCCAAAGCGAAAGCGGCGCTGGAGAAAGTCAAAGATAAACCGGCCAGCCTGACGTTTCTCTACTCGGACAACGACCCGAACTGGGAGCCTATCGCCCTCTCCACTCAGGCCAGCCTGGGCAAGCTCGGTATCAACGTCAAGCTGGAAAAACTGGCTAACGCCACCATGCGCGACCGCGTGGGTAAAGGCGATTATGACATTGCCATTGGCAACTGGAGCCCGGACTTTGCCGACCCGTACATGTTCATGAACTACTGGTTTGAGTCGGACAAAAAAGGTCTGCCGGGCAACCGCTCGTTCTATGAGAACAAAGAGGTCGATTCCCTGCTGCAGGCGGCGCTGAAAACCACGGACCAGGCGGAGCGCACCCGCGATTACCAGCAGGCGCAGAAGATTGTGATTGACGAAGCGGCCTACGTTTATCTGTTCCAGAAGAACTACCAGCTGGCAATGAACAAAGAGGTCAAAGGCTTCACCTTTAATCCAATGCTCGAGCAGGTGTTCAACATCGCCACCATGAGCAAGTAACGGTTTCGCCGGGGGAAAGTGTATGACGTTCTGGAGCATTGTGCGCCAGCGCTGCTGGGGGTTAATCCTGGTAGTAGCCGGTGTCTGTATCATCACCTTTATCATTTCACACCTGATCCCCGGCGATCCGGCCCGCCTGCTGGCCGGTGACCGTGCCAGCGACGAGATTGTGCAAAACATTCGCCAGCAACTGGGACTGGATCAGCCGCTCTATATCCAGTTTGGCCGCTATGTGGACGCCCTGGCGCACGGCGATTTAGGGACCTCTATCCGTACCGGGCGGCCGGTGGCGGAAGATTTAAAAGCCTTCTTCCCTGCCACGCTGGAGCTGGCGTTCTGTTCCCTGCTGCTGGCGCTGGTGATCGGCGTTCCGCTGGGGATTTTATCGGCGGTCTACCGTAACCGCTGGCTGGATCATCTGGTACGGCTGATGGCGATGACCGGGATCTCCACACCGGCCTTCTGGCTGGGTTTGGGCGTCATCGTCTTGTTCTACGGCCATCTTCAGCTTCTGCCCGGCGGCGGCAGGCTGGACGACTGGCTCGACCCGCCGGCCCACGTGACGGGCTTTTATCTGCTGGATGCCCTGCTGGAGGGTAACGGCGAGGTCTTTTTCAACGCCCTGCAACACCTGATTTTACCGTCACTGACGCTGGCGTTTGTTCATCTTGGCATCGTGGCGCGTCAGGTACGTTCCGCCATGCTGGAGCAGCTCAGCGAAGATTACATTCGCACCGCCCGCGCCAGCGGCTTGCCGGGCTGGTATATCGTCCTGCGGTATGCCCTGCCGAATGCGATGATCCCGTCCATTACCGTACTCGGGCTGGCGCTGGGCGATCTGCTTTATGGTGCAGTACTGACCGAAACCGTCTTTGCCTGGCCAGGCATGGGCGCCTGGGTGGTGACCTCCATTCAGGCGCTGGATTTCCCTGCCGTCATGGGCTTCGCCGTGGTGGTTTCACTGGCCTATGTGGTCGTCAATCTGGTGGTTGATCTGCTCTATCTGTGGATTGACCCTCGTATCGGGCGCGGAGGTGCCGAATGATGTTGACTGAGGAAACGCCCGTCCCCGTAAACACAACGAAACCGGGCATCGACTGGTCAAGGCTGTTCTGGATGCTGCGTCAAAGCCCGCTCACGCTGATCGGCGGGGTGATTATGCTGGTGATGCTGTTGCTGATGGTAACTTCACCGTGGATCGTCCCCCATGATCCGAACGCGCTGGATCTCACTGCCCGGTTGCAGGCCCCGTCTGCGCAACACTGGTTTGGTACCGATGAAGTCGGACGCGATCTGTTCAGCCGCGTGCTGGTCGGTAGCCAGCAATCCATTACCGCCGGGCTGGCGGTGGTGGTGATTGCCGGGAGTATCGGCTCGCTGCTGGGCTGTTTGTCCGGCGTGCTGGGCGGGCGCGGCGATGCCATCATTATGCGGGTGATGGACATTATGCTCTCCATTCCCTCCCTGGTACTGACCATGGCGCTGGCGGCGGCGCTTGGGCCGAGTCTGTTTAACGCCATGCTGGCGATTGCGATTGTGCGTATCCCGTTTTACGTTCGCCTGGCGCGCGGGCAAACCCTGGTGGTGCGCCAGTTTACCTATGTGCAGGCCGCGCGCACATTTGGCGCGTCGCGCTGGCATTTGATCAGCTGGCACATTCTGCGTAACGCCCTGCCACCGCTGATCGTGCAGGCCTCACTGGATATTGGCAGCGCCATTCTGATGGCCGCCACGCTGGGCTTTATCGGCCTTGGGGCACAGCAGCCCACCGCCGAATGGGGAGCGATGGTGGCCGTGGGCCGCAACTATGTGCTCGACCAGTGGTGGTACTGCGCCTTTCCTGGTGCGGCAATTCTGATCACTGCCGTCGGGTTTAATCTGTTTGGTGACGGCATTCGCGACCTGCTGGATCCGAAATCGGGAGGAAAACAGGCATGAGCGAAGCAGTATTAACCATTGAAGATTTACACCTGAGCTTCCCGATATTTCGCGGTGAAGTTCACGCCCTGAACCACGTATCGCTGGAGATCAAACGCGGCGAGATTGTTGGAGTAGTGGGCGAATCCGGCTCCGGAAAATCGGTAACGGCGATGCTGACCATGCGTCTGCTGCCGGAGGGCAGTTACCGGATCCATCGCGGGCAGGTAAAACTGTTGGGTGAAGATGTCCTGAATGCTTCGGAGAAACAACTCCGCCAGTGGCGCGGTGCCAAAGTGGCGATGATTTTTCAGGAGCCGATGACAGCGCTGAACCCAACGCGACGAATTGGCAAACAGATGGTGGAAGTGATCCGCCAGCATCAGCCCCTTTCACGGCGTGATGCCGGAAAAAAAGCGATCACCCTGCTGGAAGAGATGCAGATCCCGGATGCGGCGGAGGTCATGGAACGTTATCCGTTCGAGCTGTCCGGTGGCATGCGCCAGCGGGTGATGATTGCGCTGGCCTTCTCCTGCGAGCCTGAACTGATTATTGCCGATGAGCCGACCACCGCACTGGACGTCACCGTCCAGCTACAGGTACTGCGATTGCTGAAGCATAAAGCGCGGGCCAGCGGAACCTCGGTACTGTTTATCAGTCACGATATGGCGGTGGTTTCACAGCTCTGCGATCGGATGTATGTCATGTACGCCGGGAGCGTGATTGAAAGCGGCACCACGCAAACGCTGATCCACCATCCCGTTCATCCCTATTCCATCGGCCTGCTGCAGTGTGCGCCTGAAAACGGCGAGCCGCGCGAGATGCTGCCTGCCATCCCCGGTACGGTGCCCAATCTTAGCCAGCTTCCGCGGGGGTGTGCTTTTCGGGAGCGCTGTTTTGCTGCGGGCGTAAAATGCACTGAAACGCCGCGCTTACTGCCTCAGGGGGCCGAAGGCCAGCGGGCAGCCTGCTGGTATCCGCAACAGGAGAAAACCCATGTCTGACGTACTGCTGGAACTGGATCGCGTGCACGTTAACTTTCCCGCACGCAAAAACTGGCTGGGGCGGGTCACGGAACAGGTGCATGCTCTTAACGGGCTGGATCTTCAGATCCATCGCGGCGAAACGCTGGGGATTGTTGGCGAATCCGGCTGTGGTAAAAGCACGCTGGCGCAGCTTTTAATGGGGATGCTCAAACCCAGTGCCGGCCTGTGTGCACGGACAAACCACGCGGGCGGTATGCAGATGGTGTTCCAGGATCCCCTCTCGTCGCTTGACCCGCGCCTGCCGGTCTGGCGCATTATCACCGAGCCGGTGTGGGTGCAAAAACGCAGCAGCGAACGGGAACGACGTCAGCTTGCTGAAAACCTGGCGCAGCAGGTCCGTATCCGCCCGGAATATCTCGACCGCCTGCCGCACGCCTTTTCCGGCGGGCAGCGCCAGCGTATTGCTATCGCCCGCGCTCTTTCCTCTGACCCGGACATCATCGTGCTGGATGAGCCCACCAGCGCGCTGGATATTTCCGTACAGGCGCAGATCCTCAATTTACTGGTGAAGCTACAGCAGGAACGCAACCTGACCTATGTGCTGATATCCCATAACGTCTCGGTTGTCAGGCACATGAGCGATCGCGTGGCGGTGATGTATCTGGGGCAGATTGTCGAACTGGGCACGGCAGCACAGGTGCTGGTTACGCCGCGTCATCCCTACACCCGGCTGCTGCTCGATTCCGTTCCCAGAACCGGTGAGTCGCTGGATGAAAACCTGGCGCTGCGTAAAACGGAGCTCCCGGGGAACCGCCATCTGCCCGAGGGGTGCTATTTCCGCGACCGTTGTCCGCAGGCCACGCAGGGGTGTGAACGCCCGCAGCCGCTACAACCTTCACACGAGGGCCGTAGCGTGCGCTGCTGGCGTAATGTGGATTAATTGCCACGTAGCGCGGCAATTTTAGCCGGCTGTATTTTTGAGAATCACGTCACTGCAACTGAAGAAGGTCTCGCGCGCGGGATCTTCATGACGTGCCCAGGCAATATAAATAATGGCTTTCTTACCGGTGGTATAACCTTCCGGTAATTTGACATCGAGTTTGTAGTGACCGGGTACGGCTTTCGTACCATCTGAATGAGATAATAACACAAGGAATGAATTTTACCGGTATGCCAGAGGATAATGGAATACGGTTAATTGCTTTTCGATATTAAAGGGATAGCCGGGCCTTCGCCCGGCTCAGGCTTAGGGAAGGTGCGAACAAGTTCCTGATATGAGATCATCATATTCATCCGGAGCG
>NZ_JACASJ010000290.1:0-878 GCF_013391025.1 Enterobacter sp. SECR19-1250
GTGATCTGATCCTTCAACTCAGCAAAAGTTCGATTTATTCAACAAAGTCCTCTGGATATGAAATCCATGTACGTTGATTAATGATTTTCAATTGAACTTATCAAAAGGACCCTGAGTGATGAATAACTATATTTTCGAAGCATTTGGTGAGTACAAAATTTATATAGCGTTCTTTTTGGCGATATTATTTTTTATGAAATCACCAAGCATCAGTTTCTTTACTGGACTCATTCTAAAATTATTCCGCATTAAATACTCTGATAAAGAATATGTCGAGTACGACGAGATGCTTTATAATCAGCAATTATTCAGGTTAAAGAATGGCGTGAGAGTTGCCTCTGCTGATGATGCAAAATTAATTTCTAAGGCTCTAAGCGAAGGAATAATTGAACGTTCAACATTGCGTTTCACAGGGTGGTTTGGCGCAGTGGGAGTCAAGAGAACGATGCGTCTGGAGTCTGTTAGCACGACTTTTTTCGGTGTTCTGTTCATTTTTACCGCTTGTAGCATCCTCTACGATGCGCCTTACATGAAAGCAGGTTATGTCACATACAATGTCAGCGATACAGAAAAATTATATATTTCTAAACACCGGGTATATGATAAAAATAATAATAACTCCTGGAACAAACTTCAATGTCTTAAAATCATCCAAGATGAAAAATCCATTCAGCATCTTAAAGATGCATGTATTTATATCACAACTGATGACCTTGACCTACGAACAGAATTGCAGGATGCAATTGAATCTGAATCAACTGAAAAAAAAGTTCTCGCTGCGCTCGTAGTCGCACTGACAGCAATAGGTGGCTTGATAATAGTAGGTGATGTAGCCCCCTGAAACACCGGACAGTAGCTGTATCTCCAGATAAGAGATA
>NZ_JACASJ010000291.1:0-860 GCF_013391025.1 Enterobacter sp. SECR19-1250
GGTCATCGGTACACGGGTAATGAACTTTTGATTTTGCTCATCTAGCGAGGAGATGCTTTCTTCGGTGTACAAGGCAGCATCAGCGATAAAATAACGACTATTTTGCGCGGCTTTTAGGCAATGTATGTGTCTTTTAGTGACTTCAGCGAATGCCTTGGCATCATTGGTGTTGCCACTCAGTGCTTGCATGTAAACAGGAATACCTGCTTGGTTTTCACAGATGAGTTCAAGCACCACTTGGTTAAGCTCTGGCCTATGATCCCGACTGTAGCCTCGTACAAGCTTGATCACGTTGGTGTTTTCATCTTGTGCATACTCACCATCAACGTGAAAGCTGGTGATATCAAGATGAACTGAATCCGTCGTCAAGCCCAGTTTATCAACAACACGCTCAGCAATAACCTGATAGAGCGCAGAGACATCGGCTTCGTATAGAGCATCTAAGGTGCGCCCTAGTACATCATCAGTAAGATGGTGTGCTTCAATCTCCTTGGCGAGTAGCTTAGACACAGGCTTGGTCTTAAAAAAGTCCGAGAACATGTGCAGTGTTCTGCTATGAAAGCCAAGTCCATTTAGGAGCATGGCCAATACCGCGTCACCATGAGAAACATTGTGGTCAGAATATTTTGGGATAACGGCATCTATCATCCGTGGCAGGCCAATTTCGTGACAAAAGGCGGCAATGAGACCAAGGTGATCTAAGCGTTTAATAACAGGATGGGTAGACATATTTTGAGACCGTCAAATAGCAGCAATAGATCAAAACTGTCGATCGCGGTCAAGATGGTGCCGTGGTTTTTATGAAAAACTGATCGCCAGATCACGCTATTTAAATTCTGGAATTAGCTGCGGAATGACGG
>NZ_JACASJ010000292.1:0-810 GCF_013391025.1 Enterobacter sp. SECR19-1250
CAAAGTTAGCGATGAGGCAGCCTTTTGTCTTATTCAAAGGCCTTACATTTCAAAAACTCTGCTTACCAGGCGCATTTCGCCCAGGGGATCACCATAATAAAATGCTGAGGCCTGGCCTTTGCGTAGTGCACGCATCACCTCAATACCTTTGATGGTGGCGTAAGCCGTCTTCATGGATTTAAATCCCAGCGTGGCGCCGATTATCCGTTTCAGTTTGCCATGATCGCATTCAATCACGTTGTTCCGGTACTTAATCTGTCGGTGTTCAACGTCAGACGGGCACCGGCCTTCGCGTTTGAGCAGAGCAAGCGCGCGACCATAGGCGGGCGCTTTATCCGTGTTGATGAATCGCGGGATCTGCCACTTCTTCACGTTGTTGAGGATTTTACCCAGAAACCGGTATGCAGCTTTGCTGTTACGACGGGAGGAGAGATAAAAATCGACAGTGCGGCCCCGGCTGTCGACGGCCCGGTACAGATACGCCCAGCGGCCATTGACCTTCACGTAGGTTTCATCCATGTGCCACGGGCAAAGATCGGAAGGGTTACGCCAGTACCAGCGCAGCCGTTTTTCCATTTCAGGCGCATAACGCTGAACCCAGCGGTAAATCGTGGAGTGATCGACATTCACTCCGCGTTCAGCCAGCATCTCCTGCAGCTCACGGTAACTGATGCCGTATTTGCAGTACCAGCGTACGGCCCACAGAATGATGTCACGCTGAAAATGCCGGCCTTTGAATGGGTTCATGTGCAGCTCCATCAGCAAAAGGGGATGATAAGTTTATCACCACCGACTATTTGCAACAGTGCC
>NZ_JACASJ010000293.1:0-791 GCF_013391025.1 Enterobacter sp. SECR19-1250
ATCATCGTCAATCGTTAGTAATCGCAACAGGCGGCAGTGGCTTGACGCTTACGCTTTTGCGCCAAGGATCCGGGATCTTCATGACAAGCGGCTGTTTATTCATGGAAAAGCTGAGTTGTATCCGGGGCTTCAGTCAATCATCTCCTCAACCAGCCTGAATCTGAAGGAAATTGAAACCCACTGGCATGAGGTACTGCGTCTGGCAAGTTCTATAAAGCAGGGAACGGTAACAGCATCACTGATGATGAAAAGGCTGGCCAGCTATCCTAAACAGAATGGTCTGGCAAAGGCTCTGAGGGAGATTGGCCGCATAGAAAGGTCATTGTTTATGTTGGACTGGTTCCGGGACCCTTCGCTGCGTCGACGAGTACAGGCTGGGTTGAATAAAGGTGAGGCCCGCAATGCCCTTGCGCGAGCAGTCTTTATGCACCGACTGGGGGAAATCAGAGATCGGGGACTGGAAAACCAAAGTTACCGGGCAAGTGGGCTGACATTGATGACTGCGGCGATCTCGCTGTGGAATACGGTATATATAGAAAGAGCGATAGATTCATTGAGACGGAAAGGGATCCCGATTAATGAGCAACTGATTACCCATCTGTCACCGCTGGGATGGGAACATATCAACCTGAGCGGGGATTACGTCTGGAGGACAAACCTCAAACTGGGACAGGGTAAATACCGCGCATTACGCTCAGTGAATAGTAGCCTGTACAAAAAACAGGCTTAGCGTAGGATATTTAATGAGATGGTCACTCCCTCCTTCCCGGTACTATGCTGAGGACAGGCTT
>NZ_JACASJ010000294.1:0-780 GCF_013391025.1 Enterobacter sp. SECR19-1250
CTCTTCCCGGCAGGGCGCACGTCAAAAATAAAATTAAACGTGTTGACCGTGCCCTGGGTAATACCGCCCTTCACCGGGATATTCCCCGTATTCAGCACCTGCTCACACATACCATCACCTCCCTGATGCCCTTCTGTGTGATTGCTGTCGACTGGACAGGCTGGCATGACAGGAACTGGTATCTTCTGCGGGCAAGCCTGGTCTGTAATGGTCGCTCACTGCCGCTTATGAGTGAGGTTGTCCCCGCAGAGCTGGCGCAGAACAGCGATGTACAGTGCCGCTTCCTTGACCGCCTGCATGATGCCATCCCGAAAGATAAAGCCGTCACCATCATTACGGATGCAGGCTTCCGGACAGACTGGTTCCGGCATGTCAGCCAGCTGGGCTGGAGCTTCACCGGCAGGGTCAGGGGCTGCATCAGCTTCCGGCTGGACGGAGATAAAAAATGGATGAAAATCAGTGAGCTTGAGGCTACCGGACAACCGGTCTGCGTGGGTTACGGTGTCCTGTCCCGTAAACCACGAACGCCCTGTTACGGCCGGTTCTATCTGCATAAGCGCCCTGACGCAGGGCGTCAGGGAAAAGGGGGGATGCCGAAAACACAGCGGGAACACCGCAGTAGCGCGCGGGAGCCCTGGCTGCTGTTCAGTAATGCAGAGGGACTGGAGCCGCACCAGATAATGGCCCTGTACAGCCGCAGAATGCAGATAGAACAAAACTTCCGGGACGACAAAAGTCCACGCTTCGGGTTCGGTCTGAGGCTGAGCCGGAGTCAGGGAA
>NZ_JACASJ010000295.1:0-762 GCF_013391025.1 Enterobacter sp. SECR19-1250
TGGCAGCAAAGTGCGCCGGGGAACTGAACTGTTCCAGCAGATAGCATTCCAGCGGATGAAGTATTGCCATTTTATTTCGTCCTAAACACAGAACCATTATCGTCACGTTTTAACAGCGTCCAGCAGACTCGCTGCGGCGAATCGTTGGCACCGGTCAGATAAGGCAGCGCCTGCCCCTGTCCGACAGAAACGTATTTCATCTCGCTACCGGTAAACACCGACCAGTCGCCGGAATGAGGACTCAACTCTCCCGACCAGGCGCTGATATATTCGCCTTCACGGGTAATATAGTCTTTTTCCCGTTCCGGCCAGTTGTATAACTCGTCCGGTGTTTTATTGGGGAAAAAACCTTCCGGCGGCACGTCCAGATATTCACCTTCCATCCGACGGATTAACGTCCAGCCAGTTTCTGCCCAGCGGGTTTCATCCCAGTTATAATCACGCTTTCCTGTTTTTTCATCCACCCATTCACTGCGTTTTACTCCCTGCCGACAGGTGGGTGGGTTACCGTATTTTACCCCGGGATAAAGCAACTGGGCGGGTGCCTGTTCGACATCCGGCAAATAAATCCCGGTAATAACAGGACGTTCGCCTTTCTCAACCCGAACGCTTAAATCCAGTTCATAACGCGGTATACGCTTTGGAAGTTCAGCAAGCTGATATAAATCACCCTGAAAATATGTTAAATCTCCCTCACTCCACTTCCCGCTAAGGAAGGTGCGAATAAGCGGGGAAATTCTTCTCGGCTGACTCAGTCATTTC
>NZ_JACASJ010000296.1:0-740 GCF_013391025.1 Enterobacter sp. SECR19-1250
TCGGTAGACTCTATGAGGTAGTTTATTCCTAAATTAGCTGCGGAATGTCGGATAAACACTTCCGAACCTGTTTCAGTTATGGAACTGAAAACACCGGTTGTACTCCCCCGGACATCACTAATTAAGAAATGGAGAGTTATCATGAAAAATATCGTATTAGCATCCTTGCTGGGCTTTGGCTTAATTTCTTCGGCCTGGGCCACTGAAACCGTGAATATCCATGAGCGGGTCAACAATGCACAGGCACCTGCTCACCAGATGCAGTCTGCTGCGGCTCCTGTCGGGATCCAGGGGACTGCACCTCGTATGGCCGGTATGGACCAGCATGAACAGGCCATTATTGCTCATGAAACCATGACGAACGGGTCGGCGGATGCGCACCAGAAAATGGTGGAAAGTCATCAGAGGATGATGGGAAGTCAGACCGTTTCCCCTACCGGGCCGTCGAAGTCATTAGCGGCAATGAATGAGCATGAAAGAGCTGCAGTTGCCCATGAATTTATGAATAACGGTCAGTCTGGCCCACATCAGGCCATGGCCGAAGCGCATCGTCGCATGCTCAGTGCAGGCTGACGGCGAGGGAAGTATCTGTGCTGTCCTTATTTCCTTGATAGATTTTTCCGTAACCGGATATATGGCAACATCTTTGCCCCCTACAGGGGGCATTTTTATCAGATTCTGCTACAGTTAAGGAAGGTGCGAATAAGCAGGTCATTTCTTCCCAAGCTGACTCGCTGATT
>NZ_JACASJ010000297.1:0-734 GCF_013391025.1 Enterobacter sp. SECR19-1250
TGCGTGATCTGATCCTTCAACTCAGCAAAAGTTCGATTTATTCAACAAAGTCGGATTTTGCTGATCATAACCGGATCGGTGCCGGTCATGCTCAGATGCAGCATCCCATTGCCACCGGATTTTCCATCCACGACGATATTGTTTTTGATCTCATCAATTACCGAATATTCATTGTGCTTTCGTAAAATGAACACGGTGTCCTGGGTCAGTTCGGCACGTTCAATCATAAAATCAATGCCGTGCGCGTGAAGAGGAACCCCCACTTTACCGTGCAAAACGGCCTCGCCGACCTGCAGGGTGTACTCACCCGCAGCAGTTATCGTCAGGATCAACGCTTCGTTCAGGAACTCCTCGGGGACAGTTAAGGTTGAAAACTCAATGTTACCCGTGGGTTTACCAAGCAGGCGCAGGAGCAGGCCATTCGCAAACGGATAGCGTTTTTCAGTCACGGAGATATCCAGCCCCAGATCGCGCACGGTTTTACCGATCACCATCCGCGATTTAATTAATGAAATTTCAGATTCTGAAGCGACCCCGGAACCTTCAGGCAGCATCGTAGAGAGCTTATTCAACAGCCCCGTAGATGCATTTCTCTCAACCTGAATTAACGCATCACTTTTATAGACCGGCGCTAATGTGTAAGCAATAACGATGCCGAAAGCGATAAACAGTAATGTCGTCGCGACTTTGTTGAATAAATCGAACTTTTGCTGAGTTGAAGGATCAGATCACGC
>NZ_JACASJ010000298.1:0-666 GCF_013391025.1 Enterobacter sp. SECR19-1250
CTTTAAGCCATCTTAAATGACTCTGAGGTGTCTGTTAAACCCGTGGCGATTCAAGATCAACGAATAAAATTACTCATAATCCCCTCCATCGCGGGCAGCCTCGCCCGCCTGCCCGCTTCACTTAATGCAATAGTTTTCATGCAGAACGTAGTTCGCTACAGAAGCCACCACACATGGTTTTTTGCGTGAGAAATACTGCATGAGACTCATGCGATTGCATGAAGTATAGACATGCTCTCAGACAACAGACATCAACAACCTAGCACTGACCGGGCTTAAGTGAGCTGTTCTGTTCAGGTCAAAACAGTTTTCTTTTTTTCTGTCGTCATGTGGTCCTGATGTTAAGTATCCCCGCAAAACGAACCATTAATGTTTTAAGAGTCTCTAGGCCGTGAACCTGGCACTTAGCGGGTAAGGTAACAGAGCTAAAGGTCTGCTGTGAGCGAGAAACGGACGTACGCAATTTTCACTACACATCATCTTCTACCTCAGTTGCTCGCATATTAAGGAAAACGACCTAATCCCCCCTTTTCGTCGGACCACTATTTTAAACAACTTCTGCAATATCCACACTAGTAAGCCTTACCAGAATTTGTTATCAATAGAGACAGAACTAAGGAAGGTGCGAATAAGCAGGTCATTTCTTCCCAAGCTGACTCGCTGATT
>NZ_JACASJ010000299.1:0-658 GCF_013391025.1 Enterobacter sp. SECR19-1250
AATCAGCGAGTCAGCTTGGGAAGAAATGACCTGCTTATTCGCACCTTCCCTAGTCTTTAAAGATCAGAGATTTTTTTTCTTCAACTCTTCAAGCCTGCTGTTATCTTCCTCAGTGAAAATTGTTGCATCATACAACATCTGATTATCAGTACCGTCCACTCTTACGAGTGTCACAGTCAAAACAGCGTCTTTTGGGGCATAAAGTACACCCCATTCAGAATTCTTAGGGGGGGCAATAGCCCATGTGGCTTCTTCATTTGGCTTAAGCCCCTCAGGAATATCATAGAAAAAATTACTTACCAGCCATGGTACTGAGTATCCCTCGCTTGCCATCACTCCGTGCAGGTACGCTCTGGAGATAACGGTATCAGTATTATTTTTAACAACCAGTCTAATTACGGGTTGTGGCTTACCGTCTTGCTCAGGCTCCATGGTAAATCTGGATGATAAAACCTGGATTTTCATCAACTCTTTTTTAGCCACGTCGGCGTCAGCTTTTTTCTGTTCCAGCGCTTTGATTTCCTGAGTCATCTTTTCTTTTAACTTCATCTCGGCTTTGTTGAATAAATCAGATTTCGGGTAAGTCTCCCCCGTAGCGGGTTCTGTTTTCAGGCAATACGCACGCTTTCAGGCATACCTGCTTTCGTCATTTTGTTCA
>NZ_JACASJ010000003.1:0-107434 GCF_013391025.1 Enterobacter sp. SECR19-1250
TCATGATGGTGGTGCGATCCGGCAGGGCGCTATCCAGGGATAATCGGGCAAACAGGCGCATGGAGGCGATTTCGTACAGGGCATCTTCCATGGCACCGTCGCTCAGGTTGTACCAATGCTGCATGCAGTGAATACGCAGCATGGTCTCCAGCGGATAGGGCCGTCGGCCATTGCCCGCCTTGGGATAAAACGGCTCGATGACAGCGGTCATATTCTGCCATGGCAGAATCTGCTCCATGCGGGAGAGGAAAATCTCTTTTCGGGTCTGACGGCGCTTAGTGCTGAATTCACTATCGGCGAAGGTGAGTTGATGGCTCATGATGTCCCTCTGGGATGCGCTCCGGATGAATATGATGATCTCATATCAGGAACTTGTTCGCACCTTCCTTAACCGTTTGATCTACACAAAACCGTCCACTTTTGTTACATTTTTTTTCTAACAGGCTCTGCTGGGATACTTAAAATAGGCTGTCTGCCATATCGTCAACACAGCAGGCTGAGCGTATCAGTAACGGTATAACTGGAGAAAAAATGGCTAAGCGTACATGGCTGCTTCTGGGTGTAGTAATGTCTCTTGCGAGCGCGGCTTCGGCAGCCCCGCAAACGGCGTCAGCATCTGGCGGCATCAAAGCTTATGAAGAACAAGAGTTCATTGCTGATTTCACGAAGTTCAAAATTGGCGACACGGCTCCGGCGCTGTATCAAACCCCTGAATACACCATCAAACAGTATCAACTGCGTAACCTCCCGGCGCCGGATGCGGGTACGCACTGGACCTATATGGGCGAGAACTATGTCCTGATCGGCGATGCCGACGGTAAGATCTATAAAGCCTATAACGGAGATATCTTCTATCATCGCTGATACCGTCCATATTCGGCCGTGGCAGGAGAGCGATCGTCCTTTCCTGCGCACCCTTTACCTGCATGCCCGCCGCGAGGCGTGGCCGTGGCTGAACGGTGCAGAATGGCAACTCGAAGATTTTGACGAGGCAACCCGAGACGAAGTGATTTGGGTTGCCGTACAGAACGGCCATCGTGTGGGCTTTGCGTCAGTCTGGACGAATGATAACTTTCTGCACAATCTGTTCGTTGATCCGCAGTATCAGAGCCTGGGCGTAGGCCGTTTGCTGCTGGAACAGGTACAAAAAACGTTTACCAGTACGGGGGCGTTAAAGTGCCTGGTGAGAAACGAACGGGCTATCGCGTTTTATCAGCGTCATGGCTGGCACATCGAGGCAACGGGGGATTCTCCGGAGGGAGAGTACTATCTGATGCATTACCGATTGCGTTAATGTCGGGTGGCGGCTTCGCCTTACCCGACCTACATGATGGTGCCATTTGTAGGCCGGGTAAGCGAAGCGCCACCCGGCACTCAAGCGCAGAAGAATTACACCGCGCGGAAGGCGATTTCGCCAGGAATGACTTCACCCTGCCAGTAAAGCTGCGCCGCAACGCGCCCCGCCAGCTGACGGTACAACTCCGCAAACTCACTGTCCGGGCGGTTGATGACCGTCGGTTTCCCGCTATCCAGATCTTCACGCAGCGTGATGTGCAGCGGCATCTGTCCCAGCAGCTGGGTGTGATACTGCGCCGCCAGTTTTTCTGCACCGCCGGTGCCGAAGATAGGCTCGTGATGACCACAGTTGCTGCAGATGTGCATGCTCATGTTCTCGACGATACCGAGCACAGGCACCTCGACTTTCTCAAACATCACGATGCCTTTTTTGGCGTCGATCAGCGCGATATCCTGCGGCGTGGTGACAACAACCGCCCCGGTGACGGGAATGTTCTGCGCCAGCGTCAGCTGGATATCACCGGTACCCGGCGGCATATCCAGCACCAGATAATCCAGATCCGGCCACAAGGTCTCCTGCAGCATCTGCATCAGCGCTTTGCTGGCCATTGGACCACGCCAGACCATCGCATTGTCATCAGTCACCAGATAACCGATGGAATTCGTTGCCAGACCGTGCGCCATGATTGGCGCCATGTGGGTTCCATCCGGCGAGGTTGGACGCTGGTTTTCTGCGCCCAGCATGTTGGGAATTGACGGCCCGTAGATATCCGCATCCAGAATACCGACCTTCGCCCCTTCGGCCGCCAGCGCGAGCGCCAGGTTGACGGCAGTAGACGATTTCCCCACCCCGCCCTTGCCGGAGCTGACGGCGATGATGTTTTTCACACCGTTAACGCCGGGCTGGTTTTTCACCCGCTTGAGGGTGGCGATACTGTGGCTCAGCTTCCAGTCAATCGCTTTTGCACCGGTAATGCGCAGCAGCTCCGAGCTGGTTTGCTCTTTCAGCGCGTCGAAGGCGCTGGTCCAGACGAACGGCATCTGCAGCTCAATGTGCAGCGTATCGTCCAGCCATGCGACATGGTGCAACGCTTTCAGCGTAGTGAGATTGTGCTTCAGGGTTGGATGCTGAAAGTTAGCCAGCGTCCCGGCGACCATTGCTCGTAAGGCTTCCGGTGATTTGGCCTGGGATTGCGAACTCATCCCGACTCCTTTGTTCTTGTGAATAAGACCTTAGATGAACAAGTTTACCTGAAAGGCCGTGGTTTGTGCTTACTTAATAATGCCCCTTTTGGTAATATCAAAAACCCTTTTCACAGTTAAAAGAAGTAATGCCTACTATGACTCAAGTCGCGAAAAAAATTCTGGTAACGTGCGCACTGCCGTACGCCAACGGCTCAATCCACCTCGGCCACATGCTGGAGCATATCCAGGCTGATGTCTGGGTCCGTTACCAGCGAATGCGCGGCCACGAGGTTAACTTCATCTGCGCGGACGATGCCCACGGCACGCCGATCATGCTGAAAGCCCAGCAGCTGGGTGTTTCCCCGGAGCAGATGATTGCCGAAATGAGTCAGGAGCATCAGACCGATTTTGCTGGCTTTGACATCAGCTATGACAACTACCACTCCACGCACAGCGAGGAGAACCGCGAGCTGTCAACGCTTATCTACACCCGTCTGAAAGAGAACGGTTTTATTAAAAACCGCACTATTTCTCAGCTGTACGATCCGGAAAAAGGCATGTTCCTGCCGGACCGTTTCGTCAAAGGCACCTGCCCGAAATGTAAATCACCGGATCAGTACGGCGATAACTGCGAAGTGTGCGGCGCTACCTATAGCCCGACAGAGCTGATCGACCCGAAATCGGTGGTCTCCGGCGCCACGCCTGTGATGCGTGACTCCGAGCACTTCTTCTTCGACCTGCCATCCTTTAGCGAAATGCTGCAGGCGTGGACCCGCAGCGGCGCGCTGCAGGAGCAGGTAGCGAACAAAATGCAGGAGTGGTTCGAATCCGGCCTGCAGCAGTGGGATATCTCCCGCGATGCGCCCTACTTTGGTTTCGAAATTCCAAATGCACCGGGCAAATATTTCTACGTCTGGCTGGACGCACCAATCGGCTACATGGGCTCCTTCAAGAACCTGTGCGACAAGCGTGGCGACACCGTCAGCTTCGACGAATACTGGAAGAAAGATTCCACCGCCGAGCTGTATCACTTCATCGGCAAAGACATCGTTTACTTCCACAGCCTGTTCTGGCCGGCAATGCTGGAAGGCAGCAACTTCCGCAAGCCAACCAACCTGTTTGTTCACGGCTACGTGACGGTGAACGGCGCGAAGATGTCCAAATCGCGTGGGACGTTCATCAAAGCCAGCACCTGGCTGAACCACTTTGATGCGGACAGCCTGCGTTATTATTACGCGGCGAAGCTCTCTTCCCGCATCGACGATATCGACCTGAACCTGGAAGATTTCGTGCAGCGCGTGAACGCGGACATCGTGAACAAGGTGGTGAACCTGGCCTCCCGAAACGCGGGCTTTATCGCCAAGCGTTTTGACGGCGTGCTTTCTGCCGAACTGGCCGATCCTGAGCTGTATAAAACCTTCACCGATGCCGCCGCTGCGGTTGGCGAAGCCTGGGAAAGCCGTGAATTCGGTAAAGCAATTCGTGAAATCATGGCGCTGGCCGATGTTGCCAACCGCTATGTGGACGAGCAGGCCCCGTGGGTTGTCGCGAAACAGGAAGGCCGCGACGCTGACCTGCAGGCGATCTGCTCCATGGGTCTGAACATGTTCCGCGTGCTTATGACCTGGCTGAAGCCTGTACTGCCGCAGCTGGCAGCGCGTGCAGAAGCGTTCCTGAACACCGAACTGAGCTGGGATGCAATCCAGCAACCGCTGCTTGGCCACAAGGTGAATACCTTCAAGGCGCTCTACAATCGCATCGAAATGAAACAGGTTGAAGCCCTGGTGGAAGCCTCGAAAGAAGAGGTGAAAGCAGCTGCCGCACCGGTGACCGGCCCGCTGGCTGACGATCCGATTCAGGAGACCATCACCTTTGACGATTTCGCTAAAGTTGACCTGCGCGTGGCGCTGATTGAAAACGCGGAATTCGTGGAAGGCTCTGACAAGCTGCTGCGCCTGACGCTGGATCTGGGCGGTGAGAAGCGTAACGTCTTCTCCGGCATCCGTTCTGCCTATCCTGATCCGCAGGTACTGATTGGCCGTCAGACAGTCATGGTCGCGAACCTGGCACCGCGTAAAATGCGCTTCGGCATCTCTGAGGGGATGGTGATGGCCGCAGGCCCTGGCGGGAAAGATATCTTCCTGTTAAGCCCTGACGAAGGCGCGAAGCCGGGTCAGCAGGTGAAATAACAAAAAAGCCGGAGATTAACTCCGGCTTTTTTGTTCTCCCTCTCGCACAGGGAGAGGGCCGGGATGAGGGCATCAGGCCGCACCCATTCCGCAATCACGCCTTCGTATTATGCACCCGGTGGGTCAGCCCGCGCAGGAAGTTACGCAGAAACTGGTCGCCGCACTCGCGGTAATTTTTGTGGCCCGGCGCACGCATCATGGCGGTCACTTCTGGCACGGATACGCGGTATTTTTGCTCTGTCATGATCGCCACAATATCATCCGTTTTCAGCGAGAACGCGATACGCAGCTTTTTCAGCACCGTGTTGTTGTCCACCCGACGCTCCAGCGCCAGTTCAGGTGCAGAATCATCTTTGCCACGCTTATCGTAGATCAGACCGTTCAGGAAGCCTGACAGGATAATGTCAGGGCAGCGAACAAACCCCTCTTCGTCCTCTTTGGTCATCCAGATGTCAAAACCAGCAGAGGTGGATTCCATGGCAGACAGCGCAAGAATGCGCACCATATCGTTGTTGTTTGCTTTCAGGGTGTAGCGCAGGCTACGAAGAATATCATTACTAAGCATGAGTGCCTTTAACTGTCGATGATGCAATGGCGCGCAGTGTACCAGTTTTACAGCCCAATCGCCTCTTTCAAACTTTTCAGGTAGCGACGACTGACGGGTACCGTTTGACCGGCCCGCAGTACCAGCTCTGCCTGACCGTTATCTTCCAGACGGATCTCTTTCAGGTGCGCCATGTTAACCAGATACTGCCGATGGCAACGGACAAGCGGCGTGCGGCTCTCCAGCGTGCGCAGCGTCAGCTCGGTGAAGCCTTCACTGCCCTCGGCGCTGGTGACAAACACCCCGCTCAGGCGACTGCTGACAAATGCCACATCATCCATTTGCAGCAGGTAAATCCGGCTATGCCCGGTACACGGGATAAACTTCAGCGGCTGCTGGTTTTCCGGCAGCAGCGTGACGTCCTGTACCGTACGCTCCTGGCGTAAACGCGTCAGGGTCTTTTCGAGCCGCTTCTCTTCAATAGGCTTCAGCAGGTAATCGAACGCGTGTTCCTCAAAGGCCTTCACGGCATATTCGTCAAACGCCGTCAGAAACACGATATACGGGCGATGCTCAGGATCAAGCATGCCGACCATCTCCAGCCCGCTGATACGAGGCATCTGGATGTCGAGGAACAGCACATCCGGACGCAGTTTATGCACAGCACCAATGGCTTCAATGGCATTGGCGCACTCTCCCACAATCTCAATGTCACTCTGCTCCTGCAACAGCACGCGCAGGTTTTCCCGTGCCAACGGTTCATCATCGACTATCAGCACTCTTAACATGCGGTCTCCTCCAGCGGCAATCGTAACGTAATACGGGTAAATCGGTCCGGCTCACAGGCCACGGTAATGCCACATCCATCCCCAAAGTGAGCGCGCAGGCGTTTATCCACCAGGCTCATCCCCAGCCCGCCGGAAGCGGACGGGACGTAAAGCCCGGCATTGTCTTCAATATTCAGCACCAGATGATGATTAAAACGGCTGGCAGAAATAGTGATCTCCCCGGTGCCCAGAAGCTGCGATGTCCCGTGTTTAATGGCATTTTCCACAATAGGCTGCAGCGTAAAGGCCGGGAGATGCTGATACGCCAGCTCATCCGGTACGGATAACGACACCTGCAGACGAGACTGGAAGCGCGCCTGCTCAATCTGCAGGTAGGCGTTAACATGTTCAATCTCATCGGCCAGGGTCACAATCTCAGACGGCCGTTTCAGGTTCTTGCGGAAAAACGTCGACAGAAACTGCACCAGCTGCGCGGCCTGATCGCTGTCGCGGCGGATCACCGCTTTCAGGGTGTTGAGGGCATTAAACAGGAAATGCGGGTTCACCTGAGCGTGCAGGAGCTTAATCTCCGACTGCGTTAACAGGGCTTTTTGCCGCTCATATTGCCCCGCCAGGATCTGCGCGGAAAGCAGCTGCGCAATCCCCTCCCCCAACGTCCGGTTGATCGAGCTGAACAAGCGGTTCTTCGCTTCGTAGAGCTTAATGGTTCCCATCACCCGCTGGTTTTCCCCCCGCAGCGGAATGACCAGCGTAGAGCCGAGCTTACACTGCGGATGCAGCGAACAGCGGTAAGGCACTTCGTTACCGTCGGCATAGACTACCTCACCGGTCTCTATCGCACGAAGCGTATACGCGGACGAAATCGGTCTGCCGGGAAGGTGGTGATCGTCGCCGGTACCGGTAAAGGCCAGCAGCTTTTCACGATCGGTAATCGCAACGGCACCGATATCCAGCTCCTGATAGAGCACCTGCGCCACCTTCATGCTGTTTTCTTCGTTAAAGCCCTGACGCAGGATCCCCTCGGTTGAAGCGGCGACTTTCAGTGCCGTGGCAGAGAACGCCGAGGTGTATTTCTCAAACATGGCGCGCTTGTCGAGCAGAATGCGCATAAACAGCGCCGCGCCCACGGTGTTGGTGACCATCATCGGGGCGGCAATACTGTTCACCAGATGCAGTGCGTCCTCAAAAGGTCGGGCGATAAGCAGAATGATCGCCATTTGCGCCATTTCGGCCACAAAGGTGATCGCGCCGGCGGTAAGCGGGCTGAAGACTTTATCCGGGCGGCCACGTTTGATCATGTAGCTGTGCACCAGGCCACCAAGCAGCCCTTCCACGATGGTCGAGATCATGCAGCTCAGCGCCGTCATCCCGCCCATGGAATAGCGGTGCAGCCCACCGGTTAAACCGACAAGGCCACCCACAACGGGGCCGCCGAGCAGCCCGCCCATCACCGCGCCGATGGCGCGCGTATTGGCAATGGAGTCTTCAATATGGAGGCCAAAATAGGTCCCCATGATGCAGAAAATGGAGAAAGTCACATAACAGAGGAGCTTGTGCGGCAGGCGGACGGTGACTTGCATCAGCGGGATAAACAGACGCGTCTTACTCATCAACCAGGCGATGACAAGAAACACGCACATCTGCTGAAGCAACAGCAGCACCAGATTAAACTCGTACATACTCAGGAACCGCACCTTCTGAAAACGCGTAACATACACTGAAGGCGCCGAAGTTTCTTTGAAGCAGTCCAAAAAAGCGATAAATCGTGTCCGTCATCACATCTTTTGCCGAACATAACGGCTGCTTCGCATTA
Source organism: Enterobacter sp. SECR19-1250 (assembly GCF_013391025.1). Taxonomy (NCBI): domain Bacteria; kingdom Pseudomonadati; phylum Pseudomonadota; class Gammaproteobacteria; order Enterobacterales; family Enterobacteriaceae; genus Enterobacter; species Enterobacter sp. SECR19-1250. The sequence goes on from NZ_JACASJ010000003.1 coordinate 7,816, forward strand.
TTTGTACAAAAAAAAGGCAATCCTTCCTGGTTCGACAAACTGGGTCTACAGTTAAGCTGGGGACGCGTTAGCCAGGGGGCGAATATGGCGCTTTACACGATCGGTGAAGTGGCACTCCTTTGTGATATCAATCCCGTCACGCTACGGGCTTGGCAGCGACGGTATGGTTTACTCAAACCGCAGCGCACGGACGGCGGTCACCGCCTTTTCAATGATGCCGACATCGATCGGATCCGCGAGATCAAAAGCTGGATAGATAACGGTGTGCAGGTGAGCAAGGTAAAGTCGCTGCTCTGCCATGACGATCCCGGTACCCAACACCGCTGGCGCGAACAGCAGGAAACCCTGCTCCGGCTTCTGCAGGCGGGCAACGTTCAACGTCTGCGCGCGTGGATCAAAGAGCAAGGCCGCGATTATCCGGCGCAAACCTTAATCAACCATCTTTTCATCCCGCTTCGTCGACGGCTGCAATGCCAGCACTCTACCCTGCAGGCGCTGCTGAGTATGCTCGACGGGGTGCTGATCAATTATATCGCCGTCTGTCTGGCCTCGGCGCGAAACAAGGGCGGAAAAGACGCGCTGGTTGTTGGCTGGAACGTGCACGATACCACGCGGCTGTGGCTCGAAGCCTGGATCGCCACCCAGCAGGGCTGGCGCGTGGAGGTGCTGGCGCATTCGCTGGCTCAGCTACGGCCCGAATTCTTCGACGGCCAGACTCTGCTGGTCTGGTGCGGGGAAGTGCCCACCGCCTCGCAGCAACAGCGGCTGACGGAATGGCGGGAGCACGGCTATCCGGTTTACGCCCTAGGCCCCGATGAAACGTAACGGCATTTAATGGTTCATTAACAGCTGCGCTTCACCGTATAATTGTTCCGTTAACAACAGGAGCAGATGATGAAGGCAACCAAACTGGCCGTAATTACCCTTTTTGTACTGATGGCCGTGAGCGGCATCGGCGGCGTGATGCTGGCCGGGTACTCATTTATTGTTCGTGGCGGTGTCGGCTGAGAAGCCGGGCCAGTCGTTCAAACAGGCGATCGATAACAATGGCCGCCAGCGCCACCAGTACCGCACCCTGAACGATATAGGCCGTATTGAACCCGCTTAAGCCGATAATGATCGGCGTTCCCAGCGTATTGGCCCCCACCGTAGACGCGATGGTCGCCGTGCCGATGTTAATAATCACCGACGTACGGATCCCCGCGATAATCACCGGTGCCGCAAGCGGCAGCTCAACCTTGCACAGCCGCTGACCGCTGCTCATGCCCATCCCTTCGGCCACGCTCAGTACCGATGCCGGTACCGACGCAATGCCCGCCAGCGTCCCCTGAAGAACAGGCAACACGCCGTAAAGGATCAGCGCAATGATAGCCGGTTGCTGACCAAACCCGATCACCGGCACCGCAATCGCCAGTACCGCCACCGGCGGAAATGTCTGTCCGATAGCCGCAATCGTCTCTACCAGCGGGCGAAACTCTCTTCCCCAGGGCCGGGTGACCACAATCCCCGCCCCCACGCCCAGCACCACGGCAATCGCGCTGGAGAGCGCCACCAGCCACAGGTGCGCCAGGGCAAGATTGATAAAACTCTCCTGCTGATAGACGGGGCGCGGCAGGCCGGGAAAAAGCGAGCTGAACAGCGCCCCACTGTGTGGCATCAGAAACAGCAGTGCAACAAAAAGCCCCGTCAGCCAGAGGAGCGGATCACGCATGACCTTCACGCGTCACCTCCCCGGCCAGCAGATCGCGAAAATGCAGGGTGCCGCACGGTGCCCCAGCGGCATCCGTAACCGGCAGTACCTCGCACTGGCGCGCCACAAACGCGGAGAGCGCGTCCCGCAGGCTCATCTGTTCCTGTAACGGTTCACCGCCCATCGCCACATCCTGCCGACGCATATAATCGCTGACGGTTCGCAGGGAGAGCAGTCTGACGCCCAGTTCGCTGCGCCCAAAAAACTCGCGCACAAAATCGTTCTGCGGATGGGTCAGCAGTTCAAGCGGCGTACCTTGCTGGATCACTTCCCCGTGGTCCATCAACACCAGATGATCGGCAAGCCGCAGCGCCTCATCAATATCGTGGGTCACGAGGACGATCGTCCGGCCAAGGATGCGGTGAATGCGGGTCATCTCGGTCTGCAGTGCCCCGCGCGTAACGGGATCGAGCGCGCCAAAAGGCTCAACCATCAGCAATACCTGCGGGTTCGCCGCCAGCGCGCGCGCCACTCCCACACGCTGCTGTTGTCCACCTGAAAGCTGATGCGGATAGCGGCCACGCAGCCCAGGCTCTAACCCCAGCAGCGACATAAGCTCGTCCACCCTCTCGTCACTCTTTGCCCGCGACCATTTTTCCAGCTGCAGCACGGTGGCAATGTTCTGCGCGACCGTCCAGTGGGGAAACAGGCCGATGGACTGGATGGCGTAGCCCATGCGACGACGCAGCTCCAGCACCGGCAGACTGCGGATCTCTTCCCCGGCAAAACGTATTACACCGCTGTCGTGCTCCACCAGGCGGTTGATCATCTTCAGCGTGGTGGATTTCCCCGACCCCGAGGTGCCAATCAGTACCGAAAACGCCCCCTCGGCAAAATTCAGGTTCAGGTGACTTGCTGCCGGACGACCGGCAAATGTTTTACTGACATCGTGAAATTCAATCATTGGCTCTTCTCCCGAGCAACGCGAGCCATAAGGCAAACAGCGCATCGATGACGACCGCCAGTGCAATCGTGGGCACCACGCCCAGTAACACCAGATCCAGCGCGCTGCTCAGCAGCCCCTGGAACACCAGCGCGCCAAAACCGCCTGCGCCAATCAGCGCGGCGATAACCGCCATCCCGACGGTCTGGACCGCCACCACCCGCAGGCTGCGCAGCAGCAGGGGCAAGGCGAGCGGCAGCTGGATCTGCCAGAAGCACTGTCGCCGGCTCATCCCCATCGCGTGGGCGCTCTCCAGTACATCCGGCGCGACCTGGCTTAAGCCCGCCACCACGCCGCGGACCAGCGGCAGCAGCGCGTACAGCACCAGGGCAATAAGCGCGGGGGTTAATCCGGTTCCGGCGATACCGACCGAGGCTAACGCCGGAAATGACTTCACCAGCCCCGCCAGCGGCGCAATCAGCAGGCCAAACAGGGCCACGGAAGGGATGGTCTGGATCACGTTGAGCACGGCAAAAACCCCGCCCTGGCGGGAGGGATGACGATAACACCACATGCCCAGCGGTACCCCCAGCAGTAACGCCGGGAACAGCGTGCCGAAGAGGATCGTCAGGTGTTGCGCCAGCGCATCATCAAACACCTCCTGACGGTTGGCGTACTCTTTTAACAGCGAGAGATTATTCAGCTCACCGCTGAACAGCAGCAGCAACGGAATACACCAGATCTGGGCATTGAGCACCCAGCGCCAGGCAGATGACGGGATCAGGCGGCGGATCGCATCGCTGCAGGCCAGCAGACACAGCGCCAGCCACAGCCACAGGCCACTGCCCACGGTGGTTCGCGCCAGTGGACTTTCCGCCGAGGTCATGTGCGTGGCGGCAAGCCCGGCACTCCAGAACAAGGTGATGAAGAGGCCTTCACTGAGGAGTAGCGTCAGCCACTGTGCAACCCGCCCACGGCTGAGCGAGAGCACAACCAGTGCACCCAGCGCCACAACCAGCAGCAGCGGCGTAAACGGCCAGACCTGCCAGAGCGCGCGCCCTTCCCCCGACATCAGGCGGTTTGGCGCCACATTGACAAACGGTAGCGCGACCGCCGCAATGGCCACACAGGCCAACAGCAGCAGTACGCGGTTATGACATTTTATTGGCACAGCCCTGTCCTGTTACTTCACAAGCCCTTGTTGTTTCAGGAAATCGGCGGCCACTTTTTTGGCATCCAGTCCCTCTACGGCAATGCTCGCATTGAGCTGTTGCAGCGTTTTTGCATCCAGTTTTTCAAAGACCGGTTTGAGCCAGTCGGCGATATCCGGGTAGGCTTTCAGCACCGCCTCACGCACCACCGGCGTGGGGGCATAAATAGGCTGAACGCCTTTTGGATCGGTTAAGGTTTGCAGACCAAGCGCCGCGACCGGGCCGTCCGTACCGTAGGCCATCGCCGCATTGACGCCAGAGGTCTGCTGCGCCGCCGCCTTGATGGTCACCGCGGTGTCACCGCCCGCGAGCGAGAGCAGCTGTGCCTGGTCAAGCTTGAAGTCGTAGGCTTTTTCGAAAGCAGGCAGCGCGTCCGGACGCTCGATAAACTCCGCCGAGGCCGCAAGCTTGAAGTCGCCCTTCTCTTTCAGATAGCGGCTGAGATCCGCAAGTGACGTCAGTTTGCCTTTCTCCGCCACGTCTTTACGCACCGCGATGGTCCAGGTGTTGTTGGCCGGAGCCGGGGTCAGCCAGACCAGCTTGTTCTGTTCTGCATCGAGTTTTTTGACTTTTTCATACCCGGCTTTGGCGTTTTTCCATGCCGGATCGTTTTCATCTTTGAAGAAAAATGCCCCGTTGCCGGTGTATTCCGGATAAATATCCAGCTCGCCGGAGGTGATGGCCCCGCGTACCACGGGCGTGGTACCCAGCTGAACTTTATTCACGGTTTTCACGCCGTGGCTTTCCAGCACCTGCAAAATAATATTCCCGAGCAGCGCGCCTTCAGTGTCGATCTTTGAGCCCACTTTTACCGGTTCTGCCGCCTGTAGCGGCAGGCTTAGCGCCGCGAATAACGCCGCAGAAACTACCATCCCCGTTTTAATCGTCATTCCACTATCCTCATTTTTTTGCTGCCTTTTTCAGAGGCTTGAGAGAAAAGCGTAGCTTAAAACGGCAGATTTACCCGGCAAAATGCCTTTTTAGCATAAGGTAAGACGCATCCCCCGGTGAACGGGGGATGCAAAGGAGGGAAAGGTTACAGCAGCTCGAACTCGCCTTTATTCACGCGGGCGGAATCCACCCCAATGTAGACATTGAACTTGCCCGGTTCCGCATCGTATTTCATCTGCTGGTTCCAGAACTTCAGGGCATCCACGTCAATCGGGAAGCTGATGGTTTTGGTTTCACCAGGTTTCAGGTCGACCTTCTCAAAGCCGCGCAGCTGTTTCACCGGACGGCTCATGGAGGCGGTCACATCCTGAACATACATCTGGATCACCGTCGCACCTTCACGTTTACCGGTGTTCGTCACATCAACGCTGGCAGTCACCTTACCGTCACGCTTCAGGCTCGGGGCCGACATTTTCACGTCAGAGACCTTAAAGGTGGTGTAGCTCAAACCGTAACCAAACGGATACAGCGGACCGTTCGCTTCATCGAAGTAACGGGAGGTGTACTTGTTTGGCTTATCGGCGTTATACGGACGGCCGGTATTCAGGTGGCTGTAGTACACCGGGATCTGCCCGACAGAGCGCGGGAAGGACATCGGCAGTTTGCCCGACGGGTTGTAATCACCAAACAGCACGTCGGCGATGGCGTTACCCCCTTCCGTACCGGCGAACCAGGTTTCCAGAATAGCATCAGCCTGCTGATCTTCTTTCACCAGCGCCAGTGGACGACCGTTCATCAGCACCAGCACCAGCGGCTTGCCGGTGGCTTTCAGGGCGGCGATCAGATCGCGCTGGCTTTGCGGGATTGTGATATCCGTTCGGCTGGAGGCTTCGTGTGCCATCCCCTGTGCTTCACCCACCACGGCAACCACCACGTCAGACTGTTTCGCGGCGTTTACCGCTTCGTCAATCATCTCTTTCGGCGAGCGCGGATCCACCTTCACCGCCTCTTCATACTGATTGAGGAAGGTCACGATATCTTTATCATCAGTGACGTTCGCCCCTTTGGCGTACACCACCTTAGCGTTTTCACCGACCGCATTTTTAATACCGGTGAGCACGGTCACGGACTGATCGGCCACGCCCGCAGCAGACCAGCTCCCCATCACGTCGCGCTTGCTGTCGGCCAGCGGGCCGACCACCGCAATGGTGCCGGATTTTTTCAGCGGCAGCGTGTCGAGGCGGTTTTTCAGCAGCACCAGGCTTTCACGGGCCACTTCTCGGGCCTCTTTACGGTGCAGACGGCTTTCGGCATTGGTGTCCGCCGGGTCTGACTCTTTCGGCCCCAGGTGGCTGTATGGATCGTTAAACAGCCCCATGTCATATTTCACGTTCAGCACGTGACGCGTGGCATCGTCCAGCTCCGCCATCGTCACCTTGCCGCTCTTCACCAGCCCCGGCAGGTATTTGCTGTAATATTCGTCGCTCATGCTCATGTTGATGCCGGATTTGAGCGCCACGCGCACCGCATCTTCCGGGTCGGAGGCCGTACCGTGTTTGATGAGCTCTTTAATGGCGCCATGGTCAGAGACGGTGATGCCCTTGAAGCCCCACTGGTCGCGCAGCACGTCTTTCAGCAGCCAGGAGTCAGAGGTGGCAGGCGTGCCGTTGAGCGAGTTCAGGGCGACCATCACCGCGCCGCTACCGGCATCCAGGCCCGCTTTGTACGGCGGCATGTAATCGTTAAACAGGCGCTGCGGGCTCATGTCGACGGTGTTGTACTCTTTACCGCCTTCCACGGCACCATAGGCGGCGAAGTGCTTGACGCTGGTCATAACCGAATAGCGATCCGCCGGGCTTTTACCCTGCATCGCTTCCACCATGGTTTTCCCCATCGTGGCGGTCAAATAAGTATCTTCACCAAAGCCCTCTGACGCGCGGCCCCAGCGCGGATCGCGGGAGACGTCAACCATCGGGGCCCAGGTCATGTTCAGGCCGTCGTCTGCGGCTTCATATGCCGAGACGCGCCCGACGGTTTTCACCGCGTCGAGGTTAAAGGAGGAGGCCAGACCGAGGCTGATAGGGAAAACGGTACGCTGTCCGTGTACCACGTCATAGGCGAAGAACAGCGGAATTTTCAGGCGGCTAAGTTCCATCACCTGATCCTGCATTTTGCGGATATCCTGACGGGTCACGGTGTTAAAAATCGCCCCTACCTGGCTCTCTTTAATCATTTCGCGGATCGCCTCTTTCGGGTTATCCGGGCCGACGCTGATAAGACGCAGCTGGCCGATCTTCTCATCGACCGTCATTTTCTTGAGCAATTCCGTGACAAACGCGTCCCGTGCTTCAGGCGTAAGCGGGTGATTGCCAAACAGTTCATCTGCCAGCGCAGGTTGCAGTGCCAGGCTGACGGCGACACCTACAGAACATAGCCATTTCATGTCGTTTTACTCTCTCATCAATTTCCGCCGGAAGATCTCGGCCAGGGCGTGCGAAAAGCGCAGTGTGCCACAAACCCTCAGAACGTTGCAGGGTTATTCTCTGATTTTTCTCGCAAATACGCGCCCTCTAAACAGCTAATCGCGCTATGCTTTACAGCGAGAAATTTGCCCCACCACAAGGAGTGGAAGATGTCTTCTGTTCGAACTGCCGATAACACGACTTTTATTAACGAACTGTCGCGCCTGGTTGGTCACTCTCACCTGCTCACCGACCCGGCTAAAACCGCCCGCTACCGTAAGGGCTTTCGTTCCGGACAGGGCGATGCGCTGGCGGTGGTTTTTCCCGGCACGCTGCTGGAGCTGTGGCGCGTCCTGAGCGCCTGCGTCGCCGCGGACAAGATCATTTTAATGCAGGCGGCTAACACCGGCTTGACCGAAGGTTCGACGCCGAACGGCAACGATTACGATCGCGACATCGTGATTATCAGCACCCTGCGCCTCGACAAACTTCACCTGCTCGATAAAGGCGAGCAGGTACTGGCCTTCCCTGGCACCACCCTCTACTCGCTGGAAAAAGCGCTTAAGCCGCTTGGGCGAGAACCGCATTCGGTGATTGGTTCATCCTGCATCGGCGCCTCCGTCATTGGCGGGATCTGTAATAATTCCGGCGGTTCGCTGGTGCAGCGCGGCCCGGCTTATACCGAAATGTCGCTCTATGCCCGTATTGATGAAAACGGCAAGCTGACGCTGGTGAACCATCTGGGAATCGATCTGGGCGTCACGCCGGAGCAGATCCTGAGTAAGCTCGACGACGATCGCGTGAAAGATGAAGACGTACAGCACGATGGCCGTCATGCCCACGATCACGATTACATCACCCGCGTACGGGATATCAACGCGGATACGCCAGCGCGTTACAACGCCGACCCGGATCGCCTGTTCGAATCCTCCGGCTGCGCGGGCAAACTGGCCGTTTTCGCGGTCCGGCTCGACACCTTCCCGGCCGAGAAAAAACAGCAGGTGTTTTACATCGGCACCAATCAGCCTGACGTGCTGACCGAAATCCGTCGTCATATTCTGGGCGAATTCACGCATCTGCCGGTGGCGGGCGAGTATATGCACCGGGATATTTACGACATCGCCGAACGCTACGGCAAAGATACGTTCCTGATGATCGACAAGCTCGGCACCGACAAGATGCCGTTCTTCTTCACCATGAAGGGCCGCACCGATGCGATGCTGGAGAAAGTGCCGCTGTTTAAACCCCACTTCACCGACCGCTTTATGCAGAAGCTGGGTAACGTTTTCCCGGCCCACCTGCCGGAGCGAATGAAAACCTGGCGCGACAAGTATGAACATCACCTGCTGCTGAAAATGGCCGGGGACGGGATCGCCGAAGCACAAAACTGGCTGAGCGAATTCTTTAAAACCGCCGAGGGAGATTTCTTCGCCTGTACACCTGACGAGGGGAGCAAAGCGTTCCTGCACCGTTTTGCTGCTGCGGGGGCCGCCATCCGTTACCAGGCCGTACACTCAGAAGAAGTAGAGGATATTCTGGCGCTGGATATTGCCCTGCGACGCAACGATACCGAGTGGTTTGAACACCTGCCGCCGGAAATCGACAGCAAGCTGGTGCATAAGCTCTACTACGGCCACTTTATGTGCTACGTCTTCCACCAGGATTACATCGTTAAAAAAGGGGTCGACGCGCACGCGTTGAAAGAGGAGATGCTCGCCCTTCTGCGCGAACGTGGCGCACAATATCCTGCGGAACACAACGTTGGGCATCTTTACAAAGCCCCTGAGACACTTAAGCAGTTTTATCGCGAGAATGACCCTACAAACAGTATGAATCCCGGCATTGGTAAAACAACGCGGAATAAATACTGGAAAGAGAGCGGTAACGCAGAGCAGGCCATTACGCAAGCATCTGATTAATTCATACAGCCATATTTAAGAGATTGTTAAGCACAGCTCAATCGTACTAGAGTACCTGCACTCGCCGGAGAAACGTTTCTCCGGCATTCTTTGACGAGGAGCAGGCACATCATGTCGGCTGTTGATATTTTATCCGTAACCGAAGTGGAAGTGCGCGATGCCCTTCCCGACGATGTGCATGCCATTTCGGCTATTTATGCATGGCATGTACTTCACGGACGTGCGTCGTTTGAGGAAATCCCCCCCACCGTTGATGAAATGCGTAAGCGGTTGAAAAACGTGACCGATAACGGTTTGCCCTGGCTGGTGGCATTGTATCGCGGCATTGTGGTGGGCTATTGCTATGCCACGCCATACCGTCCACGACACGCGTATCGCTTCACGCTGGAAGAGTCAATCTACGTGGATGCCAGCACCACCGGACGCGGTTTTGGCAGTGCACTAATGGACGCGCTGATTGAACGCTGCGAACAAGGTCCCTCGCGTCAGATGATTGCCGTTGTGGGGGATGGCCATAATAACGCCGGGTCATTGCGGCTGCATAAAAAGCACGGTTTTGAAGTGGTCGGTCAGCTGCGCAGCGTGGGCTACAAAAAAGGCGACTGGCGGGATACGGTGATTATGCAGCGCCCGCTCAACGACGGAGACTGGACCCTGCCGGAATAGGACCAGTGCGGTCTGGTGCCCTCACCCCCGCCCTCTCCCGGTGGAAGAGGGAGAAAACATAAAAAACGGTAACACAGTTACCGTTTTGCTTTTACCTAATCGTTCTGCGCCGTCGCCATCTGCTCGGCTTTCTGCTTTTTATACGTCAATGCCGCAGCCGGAACAGGCTGCACTTTCCCGGTTTCAATCCAGGTGCGCAGTCGGCTGGCATCGGCGAAGTGAGTATATTTGCCGAAGGCATCCATCACCACCAGCGCCACCGGTTTACCGTTGAACACGGTACGCATCACCAGACATTGCCCCGCCGCGTTAGTAAAGCCGGTTTTCGTTAACTGAATATTCCAGTTCTCGCGATACACCAGGTGGTTCGTATTGCGAAACGGCAGCGTATAGGCCGGGTTCGCAAAGGTCGCCATCTCTTCACGGGTGGTACTGAGCTGCCCAATCAGCGGGTACTGTTTGCTGGCAATCAGCAGTTTGGTCAGATCGCGCGCCGTAGAGACGTTGTGAATCGACAGACCTGTCGGCTCAACAAAACGGGTGTTATTCATTCCCAGCGCTTTGGCTTTGGCATTCATCGCTCGAATGAAGGCGTCGTAGCCGCCCGGATAATGGTGGGCGAGGCTCGCCGCGGCGCGGTTTTCTGACGACATCAGCGCCAGCAAGAGCATGTTTTTACGGCTGATCTCACTGTTCAGGCGCACGCGGGAGTAAACCCCTTTCATCTCCGGCGTGTGGCTGATATCCACTTTCAGTTTTTCATCCAGCGGCAGATGTGCATCCAGCACTACCATCGCGGTCATTAATTTGGTTATCGAGGCGATCGGGCGCACCAGATCCGGATGGCTGGCGTAGATCACCTTATTGGTGTTGAGATCAACAATCATCGCGCTGCCGGAAGCGATTTGCGGTTGGGCAGCAGCGGTGGTCACCGCGGGCGTTTTGGCGACAGCTGGCACGCCAGCGGACGCCCCCAGCAACAGTGCCAGGCTAAGTAAAGAAACTCGGAATTTCAGCATGGTGAGACTTCTGATAATTATTCACGCACGTTATGACGTACACCGCCTGCGTCGACGGAGAAACACAGGCTGGCTTCGGCATCATAGCGGTCACCGTGCATTGTCGCCAGCGGATAATCGTGAACAGATGCTGCATTGCTGGCATTTACGCCAGCAATGCAATTAACTCAGAAGAGACGGTAACCATAACCCCAAAGAATCACCGTCAGCGCCAGTAACGCCTCCAGTACCAGCACGCCGATGGCGAGCGTAGAGCTGGAAAAGCTCAGGCCTTCTTCTTTATTGATATTCAGGAAGGTAGGTACGCCCAGATACAGCAGATAGCCGGTGTAAAAGAGCGCAATGGTCCCGATCAGCGCGCACAGCCAGACCAGGGGATAGAGCGCAACAATACCGCTTAAGAACAGCGGGGTTGCGACGTATCCGGCAAAGACCATACAGTGTGCTAGGGAAGGACGCTGCGGATAGTTACGTGCCATCCAGTGAATGACGCGTCCCATAACCGCCACCCCTGCCAGCATCAGGCCATAAAAGAGAATGGCAAGATAAAGCCCGGTAAACCAGGAAAGCTGTACTACGGTGCCATCACCAAAGTTCCAGCCGATTTGTGTTGTACCAATAAACGCGCATATCACCGGCACCGCCGCCATCAGCAGCACGTGGTGCGTGTAATGATGCGAGACCGTTTCGTTCTCACTTTTGATGACATGCATTTCACGATCGGGATGGGAAAAAAGTCCCCAGACATGGTTCATAGCGCCCCCTTGTTGTCGGCCCGTCATCGATACCTTAAGTATAATGCAGGGTTTAGATTATTTTATGTACAGTGGGAAATTTCCGTTGATTGCCCCGCGGTTGTCACAAGGGGTATATGATTAACCGAGGCACGCTGAGGGAGATGATATTTACGTAATGGATATCAACGGAGTTATTGAACAATACGGATACGCTGCGCTGGTTGTCGGAAGCGTGGCAGAAGGTGAAACCATCACCCTGTTAGGCGGCGTCGCCGCGCATCAGGGATTACTTAAATTCCCGCTGGTTGTCGCCGCGGTTGCGCTGGGCGGGATGATTGGCGATCAGCTGCTCTACTTTCTGGGGCTGCGTTTTGGGCCAACGCTGCTTAAGCGTTTCGCTAAGCACAAGAAGAAAATTAACCGCGCGCAGCGGCTGATCCAGCGCCACCCTTACCTGTTTGTGATTGGCACCCGCTTTATGTACGGCTTTCGGATTATCGGGCCGATATTGATTGGCGCCAGCCGCCTGCCGCCGAAAATTTTCCTGCCGCTGAACGTGATTGGCGCGTGCGCCTGGGCGCTGATCTTTACCACACTCGGTTACGTGGGTGGAGAAGTGATTGGCCCGTGGCTGCATAACCTTGACCAGCATCTGAAGCACTGGGCGTGGCTGATTCTGGTGGTGGTGGCGGTGATTGGAGTCAGGCTGTGGATGCGGCACAGAGAGAAGAAGCAGGATGAGGAGTGAGTGCGGTCTGTTGCCCTCACCCTCTCCCACTGGGAGAGGGAACTTAAAGCACCCTCTCCCACGGGGTGAGGGGAAGCTAACCTTCCGGCTTAAACTGCGGATTCGCCAGCATAAACCCGCCATCGACGATAAACGACTGCCCTGTGGTGTAGCTGGCGTCGCTGTCGCATAACCACGCCACCAGACTGGCGATCTCTTTGGTGTATCCCGGTCTTGCGAGCGGGATCGCTGGCATCGACCCTTCCTTCACTGCACTCTCGTCCATATCATTCATCGGTGTGGCAATCGCCCCCGGCGCAACGGCATTCACCAGAATGTTGTGCTGCACCAGTTCCAGCGCCATCGATTTGGTTAATCCTCCCAGCGCATGTTTTGCGGCGGTATAGGCGCTGGCTTCCGGCAGCGGCGTATGTTCATGCACCGAGGTGATATTGACGATTCGCCCTCCTTCCCCCTGCTCCACCATTTTACGTGCGGCAATCTGCGAACAGAGAAACGCACCGTCCACGTCGACGGTGAAAATGTTTCGCCACTCGTCAAACGGCATATCCAGGAAGGGCGCTTTGGTCATCGCACCCGCATTGTTAACCAGCACGTCCAGGCGACCAAAACGGGCAATTAACGTTTCTATCGCCTGCGCGCCCTGTGGCAGGGTACTTAGATCAAGGTGGATAGCTTCAGCCCGCCGTCCCTGCGCCTCCACTTCGCGGCAGGTATCCCGGGCCCCTTGTTCATCAGAGTGCCAGGTGACGCCAATATCAAACCCACGTTCAGCCAGCATCAGGGCCGTGGTTTTACCAATCCCGGAATCCGATGCGGTAACAATCGCTACTTTGGTCATACTCACCTCCTGAAGAACGGCAAAGAGGTAAGTATAGATAATGACCCTGATTAGCCATGATGATAACCACCACCCAGCGCGGAGGTGAGCTGTAGCGTGGCGTCGATATACTCGCCCTGCAGCATCAATCCGGCGAGATGTTCCTTCAGCGCTGGAATTCTGGCTTCACTGACGCGCGAACCGGCAATAATTCCGGCGCTAAAACGTGCCTGCGCCAGCTCCACGACGCGCGCCGCATCTTTTTCTACCTGCTGCTGATGCTGATTTTTCGCCGTCAGCATTTCCACTTCGCTGGCCGTGCGCGCCACCTGGTTCACGGCATCCACCACCGCCTTGTTGTAGTTCGCCACCGACAGATTGTTCTGCGCCTGGGCAATATCCAGCTGCGCGTTCAGCCTGCCGCTGTCAAAAATGGGCAGAGTCAGCCCGGCGGTCACCCCCATTTGCTGGGCTGAAGAACGGAACAGATCGCTCAGGTGCAGGGCATCCTGTTGTAAAAACGCCATCAGATTCACATCAGGATAAAACGCCGCTCTGGCGGCATCGACCTCGCTCATTGACGCTTCGATATACCAGTGCGCCGCCTGCAGATCCGGCCGTCGGGCCAGCAGTTCATATCCCAGCGTCGACGGTAACGACGCTTCAACCGTCGGTAAGGCATGCCGTGTGAGCGCCAGCGCGGGGGTATTAGTCAACGCGTTCAGACGCGCCTCGATGGCTTTCATTTTGCCGTGAACCTCTGCGATCTGCTCTTCGGTTTTGCTGGCACTGATGTCGGTTTCGACACCTTCCACAGAGGAGGTGATCCCGTGCTGATACAGCTCGCGATCGGCACCGATGATATTGTCCTGTTGGGATTTGATCTGCGTGAGGACCTCCTCTACGGCCGCCTGAGTTTGCCAGTCCCAGTAGAGCCGCGCCACGCTGCTGGCAAGCAGTTGACGGGTCTGCTCAAGCTCCGCTTTTTGTGCATTCACCTTGCCTATCCGGGCCTCCAACCGGGCGCGATTTTTGCCCCACAAATCCAGATCCCAGCCCGCAGTCAGACCAAAGGTACCGTTGGTATACCAGGGGCCGGTGGTGCCCGCAGCCGGGTCGGTTATGGCAAAGGGCCCCATCAGCCCTTCAGCGGACATTTTCTGACGTTCGGCATCGGCCGAAAAATCAATTTGCGGGCCGTCGGCCGCCAGGGCTGCTTTGGCCTGGGCTTCGGCAAGGGTAATACGCTGACGGACAATCTGCATATCGGGCGCATCGCTTAATGCTTTGGCAATTAGCTTATCAAGCTGCGGATCGTTATACGCTTTCCACCATGCATTTTTCGGCCAGTCCTGATGAGGCAGCACCGTATTAACCGACGCCGTGAGTGACTGGGTATTAAGGGGAGTTACCGTGGCATGTTGCGGCGCACAGCCGGCCAGAATAACGGCAAAGGGAGCACTCAGAGATAAAATAAGAAAACGTTTCATTACGCCATTCACGCCAAAAAATAAAGGCGCAAAGTACGCCTGATACCTCTCTTTTTTTTAGTAATGCGTGGCAATGCGCAAATTGTCATACATTTTTGTAATTAGAAAATTATACATGCCGAGAATAAGTCAAATTAACAAATTCATCTTAATTATAAATTGCCTGCTACACTTACTGTTGACATACATACGCAGGAGAAGGGAATGAAAATATTATTGTGGGTCATTTTAATTATATTTCTGATAGGACTGCTGGTGGTAACGGGTGTGTTCAAGATGATTTTCTGATTCATTTGCCCGGCACCGCGCCGGGCAAAGGTCAACCAGCCCATGCGTCTGGTCCAGCGCTTCACAGCGATAATTGCGGTCACACGCTTATTATTTTGCCTGGATCACCCGCGCAATATCCGCAGAAGTCTGTAATGTCCGAATCTCCTGAAATAACCCCAGCGCTTCATCGTACTCTTTGCGTAAATAGCTGAGCCACTGTTTAATGCGCGCCACGTGATATAGCCCGGTGTCGCCCTGCTTTTCCAGACGGCTATATTTTTGCAGCAGCGTAACAACATCAGCCCACGGCATACGCGGCTCGTTATATTTAATCACCCGGCTGAGGTTAGGCACATTCAATGCCCCGCGGCCGATCATCACCGCCTCGCAGCCGGTGGCCTTGAGACAGGCCTGCGCGCTCTGGTAATCCCAGATTTCACCGTTGGCGATCACCGGAATGCTGAGGCGTTTACGGATCTCACCAATTGCCTGCCAGTTAATGCGCTCGGCTTTGTAGCCATCTTCTTTGGTGCGGCCATGCACCACCAGTTCAGTAGCCCCGGCCTGCTGCACCGCATCGGCAATTTCAAACTGCCGCGCGTCGCTGTCCCAGCCCAGGCGCACTTTCACCGTCACCGGCAAATGAGCAGGCACGGCTTCACGCATCGCTTTCGCGCCACGGTAAATCAGCTCAGGATCTTTCAGCAGCGTCGCCCCGCCGCCGCTGCCGTTCACCAGCTTCGACGGGCAGCCACAGTTGAGATCGACCCCGTAAGAGCCGAGCTCGACGGCGCGGGCGGCGTTCTCGGCCAGCCATTCAGGATACTGGCCCAGTAGTTGAATACGCACCAGCGTGCCGGAGGTAGTCCGGCTCTGGCGGTGCAGCTCCGGGCAGAGTCTGTAAAACGATTTTACCGGCAACAACATATCGACCACGCGCAAAAACTCCGTCACGCAGAGATCGTAATCGTTCACCTCGGTAAGAAGTTCGCGCACGAGGGAGTCGAGCACGCCTTCCATTGGGGCCAGTAAAACACGCATAGCAGTACCTGTGAAAAAAGACGCGCTATAGTAATCGCTCTGTATGTATGTTGAAAGCACGACGTTCTATTCTGGAATGACGGGTATGCTTAAAATTCATGATGTGATCCATGGCACACTTTCGGGTTTAATTGTATGATGAATGCGTTTCAGCAAGGATTTTAACCATGAGAAAATCATTGAACATTATCTGGCAATATCTGCGCGCATTCGTCCTGATTTACGCCTGCCTGTACGCCGGGATTTTCATCGCTTCCCTGCTTCCTATCACCATTCCCGGTAGCATTATCGGCATGCTGATCCTCTTTGTTCTGCTGGCGTTGCAAATTCTGCCCGCTAAGTGGGTCAACCCCGGCTGCTTCGTTCTTATTCGCTATATGGCGCTGCTGTTCGTGCCGATTGGCGTCGGGGTCATGCAGTACTTCGATCTGCTTAAAGCCCAGTTCGGCCCGATTGTCGTCTCCTGCGCAGTCAGTACGCTGGTGGTTTTCCTTGTGGTGAGCTGGAGTTCGCATCTGGTACATGGCGAACGTAAAGTGGTTGGACAGAAAGGAACAAAACAATGATGGCCAATATCTGGTGGTCGCTGCCATTAACCCTGGCGGTGTTCTTCGCGGCACGCAAACTTGCCGCCCGGTTCAAGATGCCGCTGCTTAACCCGTTGCTGGTGGCGATGGTGGTGATTATCCCGTTCCTGCTGCTTACCGGTATTCCTTACGAACGCTACTTTGCCGGGAGCAAAATTTTAAACGACCTGCTGCAACCCGCCGTGGTCGCACTCGCGTTTCCTTTATATGAACAGCTGCACCAGATCCGCGCCCGCTGGAAATCCATTATTACCATCTGTTTTGTGGGGAGCCTGGTGGCGATGATCACCGGTACTTCAGTCGCACTGCTGATGGGGGCCTCTGCGCAAATTGCCGCCTCTATTCTGCCGAAATCGGTGACCACGCCTATCGCCATGGCCGTGGGCGGCAGCCTCGGCGGCATTCCTGCCATCAGCGCCATGTGCGTGATCTTTGTCGGCATACTGGGCGCCGTGTTTGGCCATACCCTGCTCAATGTCATGCGCATTCATACCAAAGCCGCACGCGGTCTGGCGATGGGCACCGCGTCGCACGCGCTGGGCACCGCCCGCTGTGCGGAGCTGGATTATCAGGAGGGGGCGTTCAGCTCGCTGGCACTGGTGATCTGCGGAATCATGACCTCGCTGATGGCGCCGTTCATTTTCCCCGTGATTCTGGCGGTGATGGGCTAAAATTTGCGATGCGTCGCGCAAATTTCATTTTGTTTTCATAAGTTGCATACATAATGAGATATGGATCACATATAAAGCCCCAGCGGCTCCGTACACTACCGATCCATTAACCTTTATGAGGCAAACGCCATGCATCCACGTTTTCAAGCGGCTTTCGCCCGGCTTGCAGAGAATTTGCAATCAGCTCTGGCCCCGATTCTGGCGGATGAGCATTTCCCCGCCCTGCTCACCGCTGAGCAGATCACCACGCTGAAACAGGCCACGGATCTTGACGAAGACGCGCTGGCTTTCGCATTGCTGCCGCTGGCTGCCGCCTGTGCACGTGCCGATCTTTCCCACTTTAACGTTGGCGCGATTGCGCGCGGCGTCAGCGGAACCTGGTACTTCGGCGGAAACATGGAGTTCCTGGGCGCAACCATGCAGCAGACTGTTCATGCGGAACAGAGCGCCATCAGCCACGCCTGGCTGCGCGGCGAAAAGGCCCTGAGCGCCATTACCGTGAACTACACCCCGTGCGGGCACTGCCGTCAGTTTATGAATGAACTGAACAGCGGGCTGCAGCTGCGCATCAATCTGCCGGGTCGCGCGCCGCATACGCTGGGCGACTACCTGCCTGACGCCTTTGGTCCGAAAGATCTTGAAATCAAAACCCTGCTGATGGACGAGCAGGACCACGGTTTCGCGCTGACCGGTGATGACCTGACCCAGGCGGCCATTCGCGCTGCCAACAAGAGCCATACGCCGTACAGCAAATCCCCGAGCGGCGTGGCACTGCAATGCCGCGATGGGCGTATTTTTAACGGCAGCTATGCCGAAAACGCCGCGTTTAACCCAACGCTGCCACCGCTGCAGGGCGCACTGAACCTGCTGAGTCTGAACGGCTATGACTACCCGGATATTCAGCGCGCCATTCTGGCAGAAATTGCCGATGCACCGCTGATTCAATGGGATGCCACCGCCGCCACCCTGAAAGCGCTGGGCTGCACGTCAATCGAGCGTGTATTGCTGGCGTGATCCTTCTGGCGGGCAGACATGCCCGCCCGTTTTGCTGAAAAAGCCTTCAGTTGATGCGCTGTTTCTTGCGCTAACCAGGCGGGTACAGTAGCCTGAGTTAAATTCACCTTCGGTACGAGCCATCTGCATGTTAAAGCGCGTTTTTTACAGCCTGTCTGTCCTGATCGGCATACTGCTGTTGATCGTGCTGGGTCTCGACCGGTGGATGAGCTGGAAAACGGCCCCCTACATTTTTGATGACCTGCAGGACCTGCCCTATCGCCAGGTGGGTGTGGTGCTCGGCACCGCGAAGTATTACCGCACCGGCGTCATCAATCAGTATTACCGCTACCGTATTCAGGGCGCGCTCAACGCCTACAACAGCGGCAAGGTCAATTACCTGCTGTTAAGCGGCGATAACGCACTGCAAAGCTACAACGAACCGGTCACCATGCGCAAAGACCTGATTGCCGCAGGCGTTGATCCGGCAGATATCGTGCTCGACTACGCCGGGTTCCGCACGCTCGACTCCATCGTGCGCACGCGCAAAGTGTTCGACACCAACGACTTCATCATCATCACCCAGCGCTTCCACTGCGAACGTGCGCTGTTTATCGCGCTGCACATGGGCATCCAGGCGCAGTGTTATGCGGTGCCCTCGCCAAAAGATATGCTGAGCGTGCGCGTGCGTGAGTTTGGCGCTCGCTTTGGCGCGCTGGCCGATCTCTATATCTTCAAACGTGAACCGCGCTTTTTAGGCCCACTGGTGCCGATTCCGGCCATGCATGAAGTGCCGGAAGATGCGCAGGGTTATCCGGCGGTGACGCCGGAGCAGCTGCTGGACATGCAGAAGAAAAAGTAATCAAATTCTATAATGCGTGATATAACACGCATTACTCTGTCATCAGATACCTAATGAGTGATATAAGTGGCGCTAGTTGCCATTTTCATTAACAATGAGTAATATTTTACTCATTGCTGTTTTATGGAGGTGAGATGGAGACGTTAACCGTACAAGCATATCTGAATGAAACATGGACGGATATCGCCCTCATCAAATATCCGGGAAGCGAAAACAATGACTGGAACACCACACAGTTAGACTATCTTACTGAGTATGCGATTAATTTTCTTGACTATGATGATTTTCACGCGGTCTCAGTCAACCACCCTGTATCACTCTTTTTTGATGACCAGGGTCAACCGGGCTGGCTGCGATTTATCGACGATATCATTCCTGCCGGAGCCAGTCGCCGTTATTGGATAAATGCACTCGATATCAGTGAGTTGCCTGTTGGTCAGCAGAATTTTTTATTGTTGAAATTTGGCACAATGTCCCCTGTCGGGAATTTGCGTATAAAAGAATCCGTTCCTGAATGGAATGAATTCGCACGCACTAAAACGTTTACTGTTTCGGACGTCATCGATCGTGCGGCAGATTTTCTGGATTATGCCCAGGAAAGAGGCGCGGCGGCGGGTGGTGCAACCGGCGCTGGGGGTGAAGCGCCGAAACTGTTGCTGCGCTGTAGTGAAACGGATGCCATCTGGATCGATACCTGGCAAAACGAGCCGGATAACCGGGACCGCTATTATTTGGTTAAATATCCACGCGGAAACAGAACAGAAGTTGATTGTAATATTCTCCGGGCTGAATTTCATTATTACCATGAGCTTAACGCGATGGGCTTTTCCACGATCCCAGTGGACACAATGCGCCTTGAAGAAGGTAGCCACTATCCTTCGCTGTGGTTGCCACGTTTCGACATAGTGAGAAATGAGCAGGATCAACTGATCAGGCTGGGTATGGAATCGGTGTATTCACTATTACAAAAAGCACCCGGTACTCTCCTGGATCATGAAGCAACGCTGCGCGCGTTAATTAATAAAATTACCTCCAGCCATATGGTTCAGCAGCAGGGCTATCAATTTGATATCCCTGGTTTTGTAACAGAATGGGTACGTCGCGATCTGTTAAATATTATTTTTGGGAATAGTGACAACCATGGGCGAAATACCGCCTTTGTGAAAGCTGAAAATCACATTATGCTCTCCCCTATTTATGACTTTGCTCCAATGAAAGCCGATCCAGAGGGGATACCGCGAACCCTGAAGTGGTCATTATCTTGTGAATCAGGGGGGGATTATAATTTCAACGCTATCGCGCAAGCGCTGGCGGAGTGGATCCCTCCCACAACTTTACTTGACGCTCTGCATGATACAGCCGTCCAGCTCATCGAGCTCCCGGAAAGGCTGGAGGCGCGAGGCGTTCCCGACCAGATAATGGAAATGCCCGCGATTGGTTTTCGCTATATTCCGAATAAACTTTCTCGTTGGGGTTTATTATGAAAATATCTAATAAATCTGAATCAGAGCTTCTACAAACATTAGCCCGGGTACGCAGCGTAAATGAAAAGCGACGTCATGATGAAGATGGAGATCCGGACAAGTCATCGGTAGTAAAGAGGCAACGCGTTTCATCAGGCTTAACACGGATTAGTACTCTTCATCGCCAGGCTGTATTGCATGCAGCCATACGGGACATTTTACTGGGTAAAATCACACAGGGTGAGGCGCTGAAAAGACTCAGGGTCGAAGTGTTGGGGATGAAGCAGGATGAATATGCAAAGCTGGTCAGCGTATCCCGGAAAACATTGTCGGATGTAGAAAATGGCAGAGGCAATTATTCCGCTGACATTATAAATAAAATCTTTAAACCCTTTGGGCTTCAAACCGGACTGGTGCCCATTTCCAAATCGCTTATAGCTTCACTTTTCACGTAAAAAACCCGCATGCCGTTCACGGGCAGCGGGTTTTATTTATTCGCCTGATAATTATTTCTTACGCGCGTATTTCAGTGAGTCCAGCGCAACCGCGAAGATGATAATGGCGCCCTTGATGATGTACTGCCAGTACGGGTTCACGCCGATGTAGGTCAGACCATAGTTGATGACCGTAAAGATGATCACACCGGTGACCACGCCAAGCACGGTACCCACACCGCCGCTGAAGGAGACCCCGCCCACCACGCAGGCGGCAATCGCATCCAGTTCGTACATAAAGCCGAGGTTGTTGGTGGCAGAGCCGATACGGCCCGCTTCCAGCATCCCGCCGAAGGCATAGAACACACCGGACAGGGCATAAATCATCAGCAGGTTCAGGGCCACGTTAACGCCGGACACTTTCGCTGCTTCCGGGTTGCCCCCGATGGCGAAGATGTTCTTACCAAAGCGGGTTTTGTTCCACAGGATCCAGACGAACGCCACCGCAATCAACGCGTAGAAAGTGATGTACGACAGGCGGAAGCTGCCCAGCGCAATAAATCCTTGCGTGAAGGTCGAGAAACCGCTGTCGAAGCCCGAGATGGGGGACGCACCGACGAAGTCGTAGTACAGGGAGTTGATACCGTAAACGATGATCATCGTACCCAGGGTGGTGATAAATGGCGTCACGTTCAGGTAAGCGATGATGATACCGTTGATCAGACCAATCACTGCACCGATGGCGCAGACAATCAGGATCACCACGAAAATGGGCATGGTCGCCATTTCCGGGAACACCTTGTTGGCGTTTTCCATCGACTGCAACAGGGTTGCCGCGATCACCGCCGCCAGGCCGACCTGTCGCCCTGCGGAAAGGTCAGTCCCCTGGGTGACGATGAGCCCCGCCACGCCCAGCGCAATGATAATACGCACGGAAGACTGAGTCAGAATGTTACTCAGGTTCAGCAGACTTAAGAACGTAGGGTCCTGGAAAATGATAATGGCCAGCAATACTAAAAGAACAACGTAAATACCGCCTTCTTTCAGATAAGTGAGAAAACTTTTTTTATTTAACGCACTCATGAGGAGCCCCTGATCTTAAAGGTGCAAAGACGCTAAACGCAAAATTTCGTTTTGCGTTGTCGTTTTCGTGTCAACAATACCGGCAACGAGACCATTGCTCATAACCAGAATACGGTCTGTGATCCCTAACAATTCCGGCATTTCGGAAGAGATGATAATGATCCCTTTATCCTTTTTCGCCAGTTCAGCGATCAGCTGATAAATTTCAAACTTCGCGCCGACGTCAATACCGCGGGTTGGTTCATCCAGCATCAGAATTTCTGGCTGCGTTAATAACCAACGACCGATAATGACTTTTTGCTGGTTGCCGCCCGACAGCGAACCAATTTGCGTACGATGCCCCGGCGTTTTTACGCGCATAGAGTCAATAACCCACTGGGTATCGCTCTTCATGCGGGAGTTATCCAGCAGACCCACTTTGTTTTTATAGTTGCGGATATTAGAAATTAACGAGTTAAAGTTAATATCCAGATAGGCATAAATACCGGTCGAACGCCGCTCTTCCGTCACCAGTGCAAAACCATTATTAATGGCTTCGTTGGCGTTGTGGTTGTTAATTTTCTTACCGTGCAACGTGATGGTGCCTTCGGCTTTCTCGCGAATACCAAACAGGGTTTCGACGATATCGGTACGTTTTGCCCCGACCAGGCCTGCAATACCCAGAATTTCGCCCTTGTGCAGGTCGAAGGAGACGTCGCGAATAGAGGGCTGACGCAGCGAGGTCAGATTACGCACCTCAAGGATCACCTCACCCGGCTTGTTCTCTTTGTCCGGGAAACGCTGGTTCAGGGAACGGCCCACCATCATGGCGATGATCTTGTCCATGTCCAGCCCTTCGAGAGGCTGAGTGGCAATCCACTGGCCGTCGCGCAGGATGGTTATCTCATCACACAACTGGAAGATCTCTTCCATTTTATGGGAGATATAAACAATGCCGCAGCCGCGATCTTTTAGCTTACGAATAATGGTAAAAAGGTGGTTAACCTCTTTTTCCGTTAATGACGATGTCGGTTCATCCATGATGACAATTTTGGCATCATAGGAGAACGCTTTAGCAATTTCGATCATCTGCATTTGCGAGACGGATAATGTTCCCACGCGGGCGCGCGGATCGATATCAATATCCAGCTCATCGAAAATGGCTTTGGTGTCACGGTACATTTTGTCCTGATCGACAAAAACACCTTTGGTTGGATAACGTCCCAACCACATATTATCCATTACCGAGCGTTGCAGTACCAGGTTCAATTCCTGGTGAACCATAGAGATACCGTTTTCCAGTGCTTCTTTCGCTGAATGGAAATCGATCTCTTTCCCCTGAAAAAGAATGCTGCCAGAATCTTTTTGATAGATCCCAAAAAGACATTTTAATAATGTTGATTTACCGGCACCGTTTTCACCCATTAAGGCATGAATTGAATGAGGCCGAACTTTTAAATTAACATTATCGAGTGCCTTAACACCGGGAAACGACTTGTTGATGCCGTTCATTTCCAACAAGAATTCACCGGACGACGGAGTAGTTGTGCTGACCATAATTATACCTTGTTGGCCTCGCATATCGCGTTATAAAAGGGCGCAACATGTTGCGCCCTGTGGAGACATAACTAACTATCTTATTTACCGATAAACTCAGCCAGGTTGGACTGGTCTACGCCCACGTAAGGTACGCGAACGATTTTATTGTCGATTTTCCAGTTGGTGCCATCAGCCGCACCTTTACCGTCGGCCAGGTTTTTCGCCAGATCGAAGGTGGCTTTCGCCTGGTTGTTGGCATCGTTCAGCACGGTACCGGCCATCGCACCTGATTTCACCAGTGCCAGCGCTTCTGGCAGCGCATCCACGCCGAACACAGGGATAGAGGATTTGTTGTGTGCTTTCAGGGCTTCTACCGCACCCATTGCCATCGCGTCGTTGTTAGCGATAACCACTTCAATTTTGTTCGCGTTAGGACCAGACAGCCACGCGTCCATTTTATCTTTCGCCTGAGCGGTATCCCACATCGCGGTATCTAAAGCCAGCTGCTGGGTTTTCAGACCTTTGTCGTTCAGCTCTTTGACAACGTAAGTGGTACGCGCTTCAGCATCCGGGTGGCCTGGCTCGCCTTTCAGCAGCACAAACTGGATCTGGCCGTCTTTGTTCAGATCCCAGTTCGGGTTGGCCGCCCAGTGTTTCGCGATCAGATCGCCCTGGATAATACCGGACTCTTTGGAGTCAGTACCGACGTAATACGCTTTGTCATAGCTGTCCAGCGCTTTACGGGAAGGTTCTTTGTTGAAGAAGACGATTGGCACGTTCTGGCCGCGCGCTTTCTCGATAACTGTGCCTGCAGCAGCCGGGTCAACCAGGTTGATTGCCAGTGCCTTCACGCCTTTTGCCAGCAGGACGTCAATCTGATCGTTCTGTTTGGACTGGTCGTTCTGGGAGTCATTCATCAGCAGCTGAACATCTGGCGCTGCTTTAGCATCTTTCTCGATCGCTTTACGCACAACAGACATGAAGTTGTCGTCGTATTTATAGATAGTCACACCAATACGGGTATCCGCAGCGTGCGCTGCTGCACCAAAAAGCATGCTTGCCATTACAGCAGACAGAGTCAACACCTTCTTATTCATGGTATCTCCGGTTTTTTTTATGCAGGGTAGTTCTTGTGAATAACGATCGGCGGGCAGGTGTTAATAAAACGTTACTGACAGCCGAAGTTCACTTATATAATTTCTATCTTCCGTGTTCGGTAACGCTCCAGAAATGCGTTTTATTCGTTGTTTGCGGCACGTTGGCTATAGTGAAAGTGAATAATCACTGTTACATAGCGTTTCAGCCCCTAAAACGCTGACATCATAGTCAGCGCCTTGTTAAGATACTGTGAATTTACTCACAGATTGAAAGCGGTTACATCAGCTGGCTTTATCAGTTAGTGATCGGAACCACAATTTGCCGGGCAGAGACCGAATGGCGGCGCACTAATGTCGGCATGAAACAGTGTGTTGCTCCCGTATCAAGCAGCCCTGCCGCGCCCTGTAACGCCAGCTCAGTCGCCAGTTTGGCCATCGAGACAATGGGATAGCGTACCGTTGTCAGCTGCGGGTCGGTGTAACGGGCAATGGGAATATCGTCAAAACCGATCAACGACAAATGCTGTGGCACCGCAATGCCGTTATCTTTTAATGCCGTCAGTGCTCCGGCAGCCATACTGTCGTTGTAGGCAAACACCGCGGAGAGCTGCAGGTTACGGCCCAGCAGCTCGACCATCGCCGCCTCCCCTCCCTGCATGTCCGGGGTACCGGTGCCTACCCAGCTTTCAGAAGGCACAATGCCGTGCTCTTTCAGGGCGTTTTGCCAGCCTTCGCGACGCAGTTCGTCGTCCTCAATCGCGTGGCTGGAGGCCAGATAACCGATTCGCTGGTGCCCGTTGTTAATCAGCATGCGCGTGGCCATCATGGCGCCGCTCACGTTATCCAGCCCCACGCAACGGTGGGCATAGCCGGGCACAATCCGGTTGATGAGCACCATGCCGGGGATTTGCTCCATAAATCCGGCAAGTTCCTCATCACTCAGGGCTTTTGAATGCACAATCAGCGCGTTACAACGCTGGCGGATCAGCACTTCGATGGCATAGCGCTCTTTTTCTGCTTCATGATAGCTGTTGCCGATCAGCACATACTTTTGGTGCTGCTGGGCGACAACATCCACCGCTTTCACCAGCGCGCCAAAAAACGCATCCGACACGTCCATCACCACCACGCCAATGGTGTCACTGACCTGCGTAGCCAGCGCCTGCGCGTTAGCATTGGGCCGGTAACCCAGTTGGGTCACGGCTTTCATTACGGTTTCACGGGTTTCAGGGCTGACCAGCGCGCTGTTGTTCAGCACGCGAGAGACGGTGGCCACAGAAACGCCCGCCTGACGGGCGACGTCACGAATGGTGATCATATTCACCATCCTTAAAAGGATTGCAGCAACTCACAGACACCCCCTGTGTTTAGCAAGGTGGCTATTTTGGCAGCGAGAGAAAGGGGACTACGTGAAGAAGCTCACACAGATGAAAACGGTTACATCCATTTTGTTAATGATTGTGATCCAGATCGTTATCTGGATGTATTATTTAATGAAACACCTGACGCTTTTGCGGTTAACTGACGCCACGCCCACTCCAGCGGCCCCTGGCGGAAATACCTCAGCCAGAGAACCGAAAACGCCAGGTTTATCGTCCAGACCGGAAGAACAAACGCCACCAGCGTAAGGCGGTCGAATTTCATAAACAGGCCAAATCGATAGAACAGCGTGGTACAGATGAGGGGCTGCAAAATGTAATTGCTTAATGCCATGCGGCCAACACAGGCCACGGCACTGACAATCCAGAGGCGGGAGAGCTGCGGCCAGTAGCCATAGATGAGCGCGGCGTAGCCGATGGTCTGGAACGGGGCACCGAGCTCGCGCGGAACCTGCAGCAGGAAAGCGCACCAGCGGTAATCCCAGTGTAGATGCCACTGCGCAATCACCGCCGGAAGATTGATCGCCACGCCCAGCAGCACCAGCAAGACTCCGGTGCGACGATAGTGGCGCAGGCTAAATTCCCCTTTCAGCCAGCCGGTGCGCATCAGGGATGCGCCCATCAGCATCATCCCCGCCAGCTGCCAGCCGTATTGCGCCCCCAGTGCCAGCAGGTTATCGCCCAGCATATCCGCGCGATTGCTTATCGCTTCCGCACCGCCTTTTAACTTCCAGAACTGCTCATACTGCAGGTTGGCGGCGTCCGGTATCCACGAGCGGCTTGTTGCGTCGCCGGCGATCATACCCAGCAACAGCAGCACGCCAAGCCCCATGACATAGAGCATCACGCCGGTGTTAAACAGGCTTTTGACGCTATGCGCATCACGGATGAGGCGCCAGCAAATCAGCCCGACTAATCCATAGGCGAGAAGAATATCACCGTCCCAGAAGAACAGGCCGTGAATAAAGCCAAGGAGCACCAGCAGGGTCAGACGTGACTGGATCCACCGGGTGCCGCGTTTGAGCAGCAGTTGCAGACCGGCGCCAAACAGCAGCGCAAAGAGGGTGAGGAATTTCACCTGAGCAAAGAGATCGAGGATTGCCCACGTCCAGGCATCGCGACGGGTGATCTCGCCATACCAGGCGGGGTTAAGATAAGCGGCCTTCGGCAGACCGAAGGCGCTGATATTAAGCAGCAGGATACCGAGAATGGCGACGCCGCGAACAAAATCGAGCGTGACGTTTCGCTCCATGGTCCCTGCCCTGTCAGATTAGTTGTGGTGACGCACGGCGCGCAGGAACTCCTGGCGGGTGTTCTGGCTGGATTTAAACAGACCGCCCAGCGACGTGGTGGTGGTCGCACTGGTGGCATCACGTACACCGCGCGCCTTCACGCAGTAGTGAACCGCGTCAATAGAGACCGCGACGTTATTGGTGCCCAGCAGCGTTTGCAGCGCGGTCAGGATCTGCTGCGTCAAACGCTCCTGCACCTGTGGGCGTTGGGCAAAGAACTGCACGATACGGTTGATTTTGGACAGACCAATCACCGTATCTTTTGGAATGTAAGCCACGGTCGCTTTACCGTCGATGGTCACGAAGTGGTGCTCGCAGGTGCTGGTCAGCGTGATATCGCGCACCGTCACCATCTCATCCACCTTCATTTTGTTTTCAATGACGGTGATTTTCGGGAAGTTGGCGTAGTCCAGGCCGGAGAAAATTTCGTCGACATACATTTTTGCGATGCGATGCGGCGTTTCCATCAGACTGTCGTCGCTCAGATCGAGATTCAGCAGTTGCATGATCTCGGTCATGTGCCCGGCAATCAGACGTTTACGGGTTTCATTATCCACTTCCTGAACGGGTGGACGCAGTGGCGTTTCAAGACCGCGCGCAACCAGGGCTTCGTGGACAAGGGCCGCTTCTTTACTGAGTGATGACATTCTTTTCTCCTGCAGGTGTGGCGTCTTTTGCCCTCGTTGTGGCAAAAGTGTGCGCTCATTGTGCGTGAGGCCGCGCACATAATCCAGTATTCACGACGATAATTATTGCAATTGCTGCTGCCTTTCGGCCTGACGGTTCCACACCAGCGCGCCCGCAATGAACAGCGCAATGCCCGCCAGCCCCAGCGCAGGCTCAAGCCTGTGGGTAAGCCAGGTGGATAACGCCGAGGTCATCGGCCCCACCAGCTGTCCAATGGCATAACCGGTAGTCAGCAGCCCCGCCATATAGCGGGTATGTTCGGGTGCAAGCTCGCGCCCGTAGAGTAAAGAGAGCTGAACGGCACACAGGAATCCGCCGCCGACCAGCAGGCCGCCCGTCAGCAAGCCACCAATTCCCGGCAGTAGCCACGCCGCCAGCACACCCGCCCCCTGTAACCACAGCACGATAGCCAGCCTGCGGTTCGAGGTAGAGGTGTGACGCAAAACGATACTGAGCACAATCCCCACAACAGCGGCAGCGCCAAATATCGGCCAGACAAACTGTGCAAACAGGCTGCCGGGAAAACGCACGGCCGCCATTTGCGATAAGAATGTTGCAGGCAGGATGTAGCCAAATCCGGCCAGGCTGTAGCTCCAGACCAGGCACTTCAAATCTTTCGTCAGAATAAGGGGTTCAGGCGCGCTGCCCGGCCGATGCAGTTGCCCGGCACGCGGTAAATAGCGGGCAACCAGTGCGATAAGCACCAGCGCCAGCACGCCGTAAATCTGCCATGCGGCCCCGGCCGACAACGCTTTTGCGTGAATATAGACCGCAAGCAGTCCGCTCAGGGCGATACCTGCGCCCGGCCCGGCAAACACGGCCGCGCTCAAACCCGGTTTACCCAGTTGCCCCAGCCGCTCGTTGGTCCAGGCGGCAATCAGCACCATCGACCAGCCGCTCATGCAGCCAATCACAAAGCGCAGCAGGCCATGTACCAGCGCGTTATCCGCTGCGGCGGAAAGCAGCGTCAGCGCCACAGCGCCAGTAATACCCAGCCAAAGGCGGGTTTCAACGAAGCGATGGCCGCGCATCGCATCCCATGCGCCCACCAGATAGCCCAGATAGTTCATCGCCGCCACCAGACCTGCGCTGGTGAGCGTGAGTTGCCCGGCGGCAATCATCAGCGGCACCTGAGGGGTAAACGCGAAGCGCCCAATTCCCATCGCTACCACCAGAACCACAAATCCACTGAGCGCAATTCGCAGCGCCATGACCGCTCCAGTTGTTAATAAAAAGTAAATTTATGATGCAGGATCTCGCAGTCTTGCGAAAGTGAAAGTTGCTCACAGGTAAATGAAAACTCTGTATTATGGGTTGAATGAATAGCAATTCGCATTAAGGAGCCCTGCATGGAACTGCTCGAAGAGCATCGTTGTTTTGAAGGTCGACAGCAGCGCTGGCGCCACGACTCCACTGTCCTGAACTGTGCCATGACGTTCAGTATTTTCCTGCCGCCCACTGAAGAGGGTGTTAAGCCCCCGGTTCTGTTTTGGCTCTCAGGATTAACCTGTAACGATGAGAATTTCACCACCAAAGCGGGTGCGCAGCGTGTGGCGGCCGAGCTGGGTATCGCCCTGGTGATGCCAGACACCAGCCCGCGTGGCGATGAGGTGGCGGACGATGCCGGATATGATCTGGGCAAAGGGGCCGGGTTCTATCTGAACGCCACAGAGCAGCCGTGGGCGAGCCATTACCGCATGTACGACTACATTGCCGACGAGCTGCCAGCCCTGATACAGGGGGAGTTTGCAGTAAGCAACCGGTGTGCCATCAGCGGGCATTCCATGGGTGGGCACGGCGCGTTGATCATGGCGCTAAAAAATCCTGGCAGATACACCAGCGTTTCCGCGTTTGCGCCAATTGTAAACCCCACCCAGGTACCGTGGGGGCAGAAAGCCTTCATGAACTATCTGGGTGATGACGCACAACGCTGGCAGGAATGGGACAGCTGTGCCCTGATGCTGGCGAGCCAGCCTGGAAATGCGATCCCGACGCTTGTCGATCAAGGTGATGCGGATCAGTTCCTGGCCGGACAGCTACAGCCCGCCGTGCTGGCTGAAGCCGCACGTCAGAAAGACTGGCCACTGACGCTGCGTATTCAGCCCGGATATGACCACAGCTACTATTTCATTGCATCCTTTATTGAGGATCACCTCCGCTTCCATGCGGAGCATTTGTTCGGGTAAGTGCGGTCTTTTTTGCCCGGTAAGGCGCAGCCGACACCGGGCATGAAAACCACATCAGAACTTATAATCCACACCCACAAAGTAGCGGCGGCCATCTTCCGTGTAGCTGTAATCGTCGCGGCTCAGATCTTTATCCAGCAGGTTCTGCACGCCCGCGCGCAGCTTCACGCTTTTCGTTGCCTGCCATGCCGCGCCGGTATTCCAGATGACATAGCCGCCTGGCGTTGCGTCTGCGCTGGTTAACGCACGTTTCTCGCCGGTGTAGTGGCCCTGGACGTAGAACGACCAGTCCTGCGTCGCCTTCCAGTCCACGGTACCGTTGGCGGTATGGAACGGCAGTTCGGACAGCGGTTTGTTACCGCCGTTGCTGATATCACGCCCGTCGTTGTAGGTATAGTTCAGCGTCAGCTTCCAGTCCTCAGACACCGGGATCTTCAGCTCGGTTTCCACGCCACGAATACGCGCCTTGTTGACGTTGTAATAGCGGAAGATCGGTTCACCGTCAGCATTCAGCCCCACGTAGTTCGGGTAGCTCTTAGCCTGGTTAACGTTCGCCGTACGGCTGATGCTGATACGGTCATCAACATTGTTCTGGAAGGTGGTAATGCTGGCCTGCACGCCCTCTAACCATCCCTCTTCCCCGCTGTAGTACAGCCCGAGTTCAAAGCTTTCGCTGGTTTCCGGTTTCAGGTTCGGGTTACCGACAATCTCGCAGGCACCGCGACACGATCCGGTGATCCAGTCCGGACTCAGTTGCAGCAGGGATGGCGCTTTAAACGCGGTTGCCCAGCCCCCTTTCACCGTGACGGTATCGGTCGCGTTATAGACCAGATACGCTCGAGGACTCCAGTGATCGCCGTAGGTGTCGTGGTCGTCCATACGGATGCCGGTAGTCAGCGCCAGCGGTTCAAATATCCGCCATTCATCTTCAAGGAAGAGAGCATACTGGCTGGTAGAGGTCGCGCTGCCGGAGCCGCCGGTCAGGTTTACCGGATCTTTCAGCTTGTCGTGACGCCATTCGCCGCCGAAGGTCAGCAGCTGATTGATTTCACCCAGCGGCAGCACGTATTTACCATCAACGGCGTTGCTCTCGGAAGTGATGGTATGGCTGTTACCCGGGTTTTTGTTGTCCACCTTCTCGCCGTAAACTTTCAGTTCGCTGTTGCCTGTCCCCCATCGGCCGTTGTGGCTCAGGGAGTAGTTCTGGCGCTCAAGGCGATTTTTATCGAGGGAATCGGAATCACGATCCTGGCGGTCGAAACCATAGCCTGCGGTAAAGTCATGATTTTCCGTCGGCGTCCAGGCAAATTCCACGTTGGCATCGCGGCTGGTGAAGCCCTCAATGCGCGGCGTTTCACCGCTCGTTGTGGTAGACGATTCTTGCTGCTTGTCTTTTTCACGCTTAGACACACTGCCGTAGGCCTTCAGCCCCAGCACGCCGTCCACCAGCGGGCCGCTGGTGTAGAACTGGCCGTTGTTGGTGTCCCCGCGATCGCGGTGTTCCTGAATGGTGGAGTCGGCACTCAGGGTGCCCGTCCACTTCTGACCGATTTTTTTGGTGATGATGTTCACCACGCCGCCCAGCGCATCTGAGCCGTAGAGCGAGGACATTGGCCCGCGCACCACTTCGATCCGCTCGATCGCATCGACCGGAACCCAGTTCAGATCGAAATCGTTATGGCGGAAGACGGCGTTGCGGGAGTTAACACGCTTACCGTCGATCAGGATCAGCGTATAGCTGCTGTCCAGACCGCGAATACTTACCCCTTTACGGTTGTCCCCTTCATTAGTGAGCTGCACGCCCGGTACGTCCTGCAACACATCTTTCAGGTTCTGAACAGGTTTACGCTGCAGGTCTTCCTGGGTGATGACGCTGATGCTCGCCGGTGCGTCCTTCAGGTTTTGCTCAGTCGCTGACGCCGTGACAACCAGTGTGTCGCTGGATTCCGCAGCGATGACAGGCAGTGCCAGGGACATTGCGGACGCACAAAGTCCTCCCCTGACGAAGGGATTCAACCTAAACATTCCATATCTCCATGAGGTAAATACAACTAAATCAAAAGATTATTGCCCACAATGCCTTTTGCTCCGCCCGCATCTCCGGCGGGTCGGTGGTCTGCTTATTTTGACGTAACGATAAAGCAAACGATTATTATTATCAATTAAATTGTTAAAAATTATATCCGTTCTGCATAATGTGGAGATAAAAAAGCCCGCTCAAATGAGCGGGCTAAAAGAGAGGAAGTGCGGTTTATTTGTTAAATCGTTCAGGGAATTCCATTTCACTGTAGCGAACGAAGTGCGTTCCTTTCATCAGCTTGTAGCCAAACCAGATCACCAGGAACAGCGGAATACCAATGTAGGTGGCCGTTACGGCGCCCCAGTCAATGGTGTCCGCCAGGAACGCTTCATAGTTCTGGCCCAGGGTGATAATCAGACACAGAATGAAGGCGAAAATCGGCCCCAGCGGGAAGAACCCGGAACGGTACGGCAGGTTGTTCAGATCGTGTCCCTGCATAACATAGCCGCGACGGAAGCGGTAGTGGCTGATGGCAATCCCCAGCCAGGCAATAAAGCCCGTCATACCAGAGGTGTTGAGCAGCCACAGGTAGACCGTCTGGTTACCGAACATGGAGGTCAGGAAGCACAGACCAGCAATGACCGTTGTGGCATACAGCGCGTTACGCGGCACACCGCCACGAGACAGTTTTGCAAAAATACGCGGCGCTTTACCGTCACAGGCCAGGGTATAGAGCATACGGGTTGAGGCGTACATACCGGAGTTACCCGCAGACAGCACCGCTGTCAGGATAACGGCATTCATTACCGCCGCCGCAGAGAGCAGACCGGCATGCTGGAAGACCAGCGTGAACGGGCTGACGCTGATGTCTTTGACATCGTTTCGCAGCAGGCTTGGGTCAGTGTACGGGATAATCAGGCTGATAATCAGGATCGCGAACACATAGAACAGCAGAATACGCCAGAATACCTGACGCACCGCGCGCGGAATGTTCTTCTCCGGGTTTTCAGACTCACCGGCGGCAATACCAATCAGCTCGGTGCCCTGGAAGGAGAAGCCAACAATCATCGCCACGCCAATCATCGCCGAGAAACCACCGGCAAACGGCGCATCGCCAATCGTCCAGTTGCTCCACCCGGCCGGTTCCGCCCCTTTGAAAATACCAACGATCATCGCCACACCGACGACGATAAAGATGATGACGGTTGCCACTTTGATCAAAGAGAACCAGTATTCCGCTTCGCCAAAGCCGCGAACGGAGATGTAGTTCAGCAGGAAGATGACCGCGAGGAACAGCGCACTCCAGATCCAGCCTGGCGTGTCCGGGAACCACCAGGTCATAACCAGCTGTGCGGCGACAAGGTCAACGGCGATGGTGACCGCCCAGTTGTACCAGTAGTTCCAGCCCAGCGCGAAGCCGAAGCCTTCTTCAACGTATTTCTGACCGTAGGTCGAAAACGAACCGGATACCGGCATGTACGCGGCCAGTTCGCCCAGGCTGGTCATCAGGAAGTAGACCATAAGGCCAATCAGGATATAAGAGAAAAGTGCCCCACCCGGGCCAGCTGCCGAAATGGTTGCCCCGGAGGCAACGAAAAGACCTGTACCGATTGAGCCGCCGATGGCGATCATCGTCAGGTGACGCGCCTTGAGTTCGCGGCGTAGCGCGGGCGCTTCTGTGGTTTTAGTTTCTGAAACCATGTGAAAATGCTGTCCATCTAATAAATGAGGCGCGATTGTAGCAGACGATCCGCGTTCCTTCCGGCAGAAATACTGAGTTATAAGAGAGCTTCATGACTCGGCCAGGATTATAAGTAAAGCATAATTTTTCCCTCTCCCCATTGGGGTGAGGGGCGCTTTTACATGGCGCAATAGCGCAGAAAACGCTGCAGCGAGCTGGAAAGATGTTTCTGACGATGGTGAATACACCACAACGTGCGCACCAGTTTGGGCAGCGGAAGCGGAACTTCAACCAGCGTTCCGGCCTCAAGCTGTTCAATAATGACCCGTCGTGAAAGGCAGCTGATCCCAAGGCCATGTCGCACCGCATGCTTGATTGCCTCTGAGTTGCCCAGCTCCATCCCCAGCTGGAAATGCGGCAAATGGGAGAGCAGCAGATAATCAACAATTTCCCGCGTGCCGGAGCCCTGCTCACGCAGGATCCACTGCGCCTGCGCCAGACGTTCCAGGGTTACTTCACCCTGCAATAACGACGAGGCGGGTGAGGCGAAGACCACCAGCTCATCTTCCAGCCAGGGTTCCGCAATGATATCGACGTTATGGCATGGCCCTTCGATAAGACCGATATCCACGCGAAAATCGATTACCGCATTAATCACATCCTGACTGTTCCCCACGCTCATCTCCAGCGGCAGGGTCGGGAAATCCCGGCGATAGCGGGCGATCACTTCCGGCAAGATATAGTTCCCGATAGTGCTGCTGGCATACACGCGGATGGCACCGTTCTCTTCCCGGAAGAGTTGTTCAATTTCCGTTGCCTGTTCCAGCAGTGCCAGCGCGCGGGGATAAAGCAGGCGGCCATGTTCGTTAACCACCAGCCGCTTCCCTACCCTGTCGAAGAGCTGCACGCCCAACTGGCCCTCAAGATCGGTTAACGCGGCGCTGACCGCAGACTGGGAAAGCGAAAGCATCTGCGAGGCCTGGGTCGTCGACCCGCTTTTCAGCACTTCGGCAAAAACTTCCAGCTGACGCAAAGTAATGTGCATGGTTGCTTACCACTTATATAGATTGATTATAAGTATATAATCAATTTTATTTTTAAACCAGCGCGCCGTAACCTTTAGCCAGACAAAGGAGAAGGTTATGTCAGAAATCACCTTACAGCATCATCGTACATTGTGGCACTTCGTGCCGGGTCTTGCGCTCAGCGCGGTCGTCACCGGTGTGGCATTATGGGGCGGCAGCATTCCCGCCGTCGCCGGTGCCGGTTTTAGCGCCTTAACGCTGGCGATCCTGCTCGGCATGGTCGTGGGTAACACCGTTTACCCGCACATCTGGAAGTCCTGTGATGGCGGCGTTATTTTTGCCAAGCAGCATCTGCTGCGCCTCGGGATCATTCTTTACGGCTTTCGCCTCACCTTTTCACAGATTGCGGATGTCGGCATTAGCGGTATCGCCATTGACGTCCTGACCCTGACCAGCACCTTTTTACTGGCCTGCTTTATCGGGCAGAAAATCTTTGGCCTGGATAAACAGACCAGCTGGCTGATCGGTGCCGGGAGCAGTATTTGCGGTGCGGCGGCGGTACTGGCAACCGAACCTGTGGTCAAGGCGGAATCCAGCAAAGTTACGGTGGCGGTCGCGACCGTGGTGATCTTCGGTACGCTGGCTATTTTCCTCTACCCGGCCATGTATCCGCTGGTTGCCCACTGGTTTAGCCCGGAAACCTATGGCATCTACATTGGCTCAACCATGCATGAAGTGGCGCAGGTCGTGGCGGCGGGTCATGCCATTAACCCGGAAGCAGAAAACGCCGCGGTGATTGCTAAAATGCTGCGCGTCATGATGCTGGCACCCTTCCTGATTATCCTGGCCGCCCGCGTGAAACAGCTTGCGCCCGCGGGTGGTAATCAGAAGAGTAAAATCACCATACCGTGGTTTGCGATCCTCTTTATCGTGGTGGCGATTTTCAACTCCTTCCACCTGCTGCCAAAAGCGGTGGTCGATATGCTGGTGACGCTGGATACCGTGCTGCTGGCGATGGCGATGGCGGCGCTGGGGGTGACCACGCACGTCAGCGCGCTGAAAAAAGCCGGTGCGAAACCGCTGCTGATGGCGCTGGTGCTCTTCATCTGGCTGATTGTGGGTGGCGGTGCGATTAACCTCGTGGTTCACAGCCTGATGGCATAAACCACTACATCCTTCTCCTGTTAACCCGTTATGATACGCATTTCGGGTTAACAGGAGTCCCTTTATGAAATACGTTGGAGCGCACGTCAGCGCTGCCGGTGGCCTTGCGAATGCCGCCATTCGCGCCGCCGAAATTGAGGCGACCGCTTTCGCCCTGTTCACCAAAAACCAGCGCCAGTGGCGCGCCGCGCCGCTTACCGCTGACGTCATAGATGATTTCAAAGCCGCCTGTGAGAAGTACCACTACGGGCCGGGTCAAATCCTTCCCCACGACAGCTATCTGATCAACCTCGGCCATCCGGTTCAGGAAGCGCTGGAGAAGTCCCGCGAAGCGTTTCTGGATGAAGTCCAGCGCTGCGAGCAGCTTGGGCTGACGCTGCTGAATTTCCATCCGGGTAGCCATCTGATGCAGATAGACGAAGAGGCCTGCCTGGCACGCATTGCGGAGTCCATTAACATCACGCTGGATAAAACCCAGGGGGTTACCGCGGTGATCGAGAATACCGCCGGTCAGGGCAGCAACCTCGGCTTTAAGTTTGAACATCTGGCTGCCATCATCGACGGCGTGGAAGATAAATCCCGCGTGGGCGTATGTATCGATACCTGTCACGCGTTTGCAGCCGGTTACGACCTGCGCACAACCGAGGCCACGAAAAACACCTTTGATGAGTTCGAACGCGTGGTGGGCTTTAAGTATCTGCGCGGAATGCACTTAAACGATGCCAAAAGCGCCTTTGGCAGCCGCGTAGACCGTCACCACAGCCTGGGTGAAGGTAATATTGGCCATGATGCGTTCCGCTTTATCATGCAGGACGCCCGTTTCGATGGTATCCCCATGGTGCTGGAAACCATCAATCCGGATATCTGGGCGGAAGAGATCGCCTGGCTGAAGGCACAGCAGACTGCTGAACAGGCGGCATAAAAAAAGCCGGATCGCGTTAAGCGTCCGGCTTTTTTATAGGTCGGGTAAGGCGAAACCGCCACCCGACACCTCTTTTAGGCTGCTTTTGCCACCGCTTCCGCTTCAGGGCGTTTCAGCACCGCGTAAGAGAGCCCCGCCACCAGCGTACCGGCAACAATCGCCAGCAGGTAACCCAGTACCGGGGTGATAGCACCTGGGATCAGCAGAACGAACAGACCACCGTGCGGTGCCATCAGCTTCGCGCCAATCGCCATTGAGATAGCCCCGGTCACCGCGCCGCCAACGATACAGCAAGGCAGAACACGCATTGGGTCACGGGCAGCGAAAGGAATCGCCCCTTCGGTGATAAAGCACAGGCCTAGTACCAGTGCCGCTTTGCCGCCTTCCTGCTGCGCTTTGTCGAATTTACGACGCGCAATAATCGTTGCCAGGCCGAGCGCCAGCGGTGGCACCATACCGGCCGCCATAATGGCCGCCATTGGCGCGTAGGTCTGGGTACTCAGCAGGCCAACACCGAATGCATAGGCCGCTTTGTTTACCGGACCACCCATGTCGGTACACATCATGCCACCGAGGATAGCACCCAACAGCACCGCGTTTGCCGTGCCCATGGTTTGCAGCCAGTGGGTCAGACCCGCCAGGATACCTGCAACCGGCTTACCAATCAGGTAAATCATCGCCAGACCGACCACCAGGCTGGAAATCAGCGGAATGATCAGAATCGGTTTCAGGGCTTCCATACTTTGCGGCAGCTTCAGTTTCGAGCTGATAAGCTTCGCGACGTAGCCCGCCAGGAAACCGGCAATGATACCGCCAATAAAGCCGGAACCGGTGCTCACGGCCAGCATACCGCCGATAAGACCCGGCGTCAGACCCGGACGGTCAGCGATGGAGAAGGCGATAAAGCCTGCCAGCACCGGCACCATCAGTGCAAACGCGGAGCCGCCACCAATCTGCATTAACGCCGCAGCCAGCGTTCCTTCTTCTTTAAATGCGGTGATACCAAACGCGAATGACAGTGCGATACACAGACCGCCCGCCACCACCATCGGCAGCATATAAGACACACCGGTCAGCAGGTGACGATAGGCGCCCGCAGATTCTTTTTTCCCTTCGGTAGCCGGTTTAGCCGCACCGGTTGCCTGATAAGGCTGGGCTTCCACCAGCGCTTTATCAAACTCCTGCGCGGTCTTTTTCAGCGCCAGGCCGGTAGAGGTGCGGTACATCGGTTTACCCGCGAATTTCGCCAGATCCACTTCGATATCCGCCGCAACGATCACCAGATCGGCTTCCGCCACTTCTTCCGGGGTGATGGCATTGCCCGCACCCACCGAGCCACGGGTTTCAACTTTCACCCACCAGCCGCGTTTTTTCGCTTCGGTTTCAATCGCTTCAGCCGCCATAAAGGTATGCGCGACGCCCGTCGGACAAGCTGTCACCGCCACAATGCGTTTCGGGCTCGTGGCAGCAACCGGTGCTGCCGCAGCCGGTGCGCTGTAGACAGACGCGTGGCCTTTCGCTTCGCTCAGGAACAGTTCCGGATGTGCCACCGCGCGATTAATATCGCCCAGCCACACTTTTTTGCCGTTCAGCGCGCTGTCAGCCGGGACCTTATCACCCAGCACAATCGCCAGTTCAGCGTCGCCCGGGTTATCGGTCATTTCCAGATGTGCTTTGTTCGCCGCCGCTCCCAGCAGGGTCTTCGCCATATAGGCGCGAGCCTGTCCGAGACCGGAGTCAATAATCAGCAGCGTTTTCATTATTCCTCTCCTGCTGTTAGTTAAAAGGTTTTAAGTCAACGCGCGCCATCATCGCGGCTAACTGGGTACGATCGGTAATGCCGACATTGCTCTGACTCACGGCCAGGGCTGCAACGGCGGTGGCAAGACGTAAAGTATGTTCACTGGATTCGCGCATCAGCAGGCCATAGATCAGACCACCAACCATCGAATCCCCTGCGCCAACGGTGCTGACAACGTCAACCGACGGCGGTTTGGCGATCCATTCGCCAGACGCGTTAACCCACAACGCCCCTTCTGCACCAAGCGAAATCACCACGTGAGCGATACCCTGCTCGCGCAGCGCATGGGCAGCGTCAATCACATCTTTTAATTCTGGCAGCTTCCGGCCAGCCCAGATCTCAAGTTCACGACGATTAGGCTTCACCAGCCACGGGGACGCTTTCAGGCCGGCGACCAGCGCATCACGGCTGCTGTCAAAAATGATGCACGGGCACTGGCTGCGCAGGCGCGTCATCCAGTCGGTGAAGGCTTCCGGGCTTACGCCAGATGGCAGACTGCCGCTGACGCACACCATGTCGAACTGGCCCAGCCAGGTCAGAGAATCGTTAACAAAACGCTCCCAGTCAGACGGCGTCACTTCAAAGCCAGAGAAATTCAGATCGGTCACTTCCCCGTCTTTCTCCGTCAGTTTGACGTTGATACGGGTACGGCCCTGAACAACCTGGAAACGGTTAGCAATGCCCAGCTCGCTGAACAGCTGCTGGAAACCATCCTGGTTATCTTTACCGAGGAATCCCCCCACGGTGACATCGATACCGAGATCCTTGAGCACTTTCGCGACGTTAATCCCTTTGCCCGCAGCATGCAGGCCAGTGGTACGCACGAGGTTTACTTCGCCGCGCTCAATCTCCGGGCAAAACCCCACCAGGTCATAAGCCGGGTTCAGCGTAATAGTCGCAACACGTCTGCTCATTATGCGCCCTCCCCCAGACCCGCCGCGATGGCATCGCCAATCGCTTTCAGCGCCTGTTCAGCATCCGCACCCTGCGCGGTGAAACGCAGACGGTGACCCTTCTTCACGCCCAGCGCGACAACTTTCATCAGACTACGACCATTGGCCGCTTTGCCCGTGCCATCCAGGTTAGCCACGGTGATCTCACTTTCGAATTGTTTAATGGTATTCACCAGCATGGTGCCCGGACGGGCATGCAGGCCGTGCTCGTTACGTACAACGAACTCTGCGCTCAGCACGTCATCCGTCAGCGCATCATCACTGGTCAGCAGAGCCAGCACGGTGGCGGCATCCGCGTTCAGCAGTTTTTCAGCTTTGTTGTTCAGCAGCAGATCGCCCAGACGCTTCAGCACGGCAACCGGCTGGTCATCGGTCATGGCGACGGTCACCAGCAGTGCAGCGTTTTCACCGTCTACGTCAAAGGCGCTTGCGGCACGGCTCACCGCGATAGCACTCCGCAGGTTGCCTTCAGCACTGTCGTTCAGCCAGATACCCTGGCCCAGATTGAGAGGCTTATCGTTAATGACGCGGGTAACAAAGGTAGCGTCTGCTGCCCCGGCTTCTTTCAGGCGTCCGGCGTTCAGGGCCTGCAGCGTCACCAGATCGGTCGCGGCAACGTCCAGCGTCAGCGTGTCGTTATCCAGTTTCAGCGCTTCGCTCTGTTTTTCGCCCATCAGCAGAGCGCGCAGCTCTTCAGCGGTGGTGGCAGATTTCAACTGCTCGGCCACGGCGTCATCGCTCAGCACATGGGTCAGCTGACGCAGCAAACCTAAGTGCTCGTCGCTGCTGGCCGCGATACCGATGGCCACGTAAGCCACCTGCCCCTCGCCCCATACAACGCCCTGCGGGAACTGATAAACCTTAACGCCGGTTTTCAGCACCTGATCGCGGGTGTCTGTGGTGCCGTGCGGAATGGCGATGCCATTGCCGAGGAAGGTCGAGGTCTGCTGCTCACGCGCCAGCATGCCGTTGACGTAGCCTTCAGCCACATTGCCGGCCTGCACAAGGGCAGCAGCAACCTGGCGAATGGCCTCTTCTTTGTTCCCGGCCTGAGCGCCCGGGTGGATATCCTGTACAGATAACTGGAACATGGTTCTCCTCTCCTGCTGAAAGTGAATCGTTTCAGCTTCACTGAGAAAAAATGCGCTAGCCTGCTCCGTTTGTTAAAACAAGATAGCGCTGAAACGTTTCAAAAAGTCTTGCGCTTTCTGCAAGACGTTGCAAGGAAAGTTACATTTCTGATTGCAGAATTTAGAGATGCAGCACATTTCTTCCTCGTTCAGCTGAATTTTGCTGACGGTCAGCAAATCAGTTTCAGCTAAGGTCAGCTGCGCGCGAATATGAAATGCCATTTTGATTATTCGTGGCGAAATTGACCTCACCCTCTGTTTATTTTCTGACACGCGACGTACACTCCGCGTCTCCTGGAAACTCACCGACTGTGAAACATGCATAACACGCCCGCCGCCGTCTCACCGAAGCCCTTTGATTTCACCTCAACGGCATTTTTAATTGTTGCCTTCCTGACCGGCATCGCCGGTGCGCTGCAGACCCCTACGCTGAGCCTGTTCCTGACCAATGAAGTCCATGCGCGTCCGGCGATGGTGGGCTTCTTCTTTACCGGAAGCGCCATTATCGGCATCCTGGTGAGCCAGTTTCTGGCGGGGCGTTCAGATAAAAAAGGCGATCGTAAAAGCCTGATCGTCTTTTGCTGTCTGCTGGGGGTGTTCGCCTGCGTCCTGTTTGCCTGGAACCGCAACTATTTTGTTCTGCTGTTTATCGGGGTGTTTCTGAGCAGTTTCGGTTCAACGGCGAATCCGCAGATGTTCGCCCTTGCCCGTGAGCATGCCGACCATACCGGGCGAGAAGCGGTAATGTTCAGCTCTATTCTGCGTGCGCAAGTATCGCTGGCGTGGGTTATTGGCCCGCCGCTGGCTTACGCGCTGGCGATGGGGTTTGGCTTTACGGTGATGTACCTGAGTGCGGCAGTGGCCTTTGTGGTGTGTGGCGCCATGGTGTGGTTCTTTCTGCCGTCGATGCGTAAAGAGCCAAAAGTGGCAACAGGCGTGCTGGAGGCACCGCGTCGTAACCGTCGTGACGCCCTGCTCCTCTTTATTATCTGTACGCTGATGTGGGGCACAAACAGCCTGTATATCATTAATATGCCGCTGTTTATTATTGATGAGCTGCATCTGCCCGAGAAGCTTGCTGGCATCATGATGGGGACCGCGGCCGGGCTTGAAATCCCCACAATGCTGATTGCTGGCTATTATGCGAAGCGTTTCGGGAAACGTTTTCTGATGCGTATCGCCGCCGTCGCCGGGCTACTGTTCTATGTTGGAATGCTGACGGTTCACACGCCGGGGCTGCTGCTGGCTTTACAGCTGCTGAACGCCATCTATATCGGCATACTCGCCGGAATTGGCATGCTCTATTTCCAGGATCTGATGCCGGGCCAGGCAGGCTCTGCCACCACCCTTTATACTAATACCACCCGCGTGGGCTGGATCATCGCAGGCTCAATGGCCGGCGTGGTGGCTGAAATCTGGAACTATCACACGGTGTTCTGGATTGCGCTGGTGATGTGCACCCTGACGATAGCGTGCCTGACAAGAATTAAAGACGTTTAAGGTGCGGTGAGTGCTTCCAGATTAAGCAGGTACGTCATCGCCTGCGCGCGCGTGTTGCCGCACATCTCGGCGGAGGGCTGCAGCCCGGAGCAGACCTTCGGGCGCAGAGGCGAGCCAAAGATCATGCACAGGTTGGTTTCAGAGAGCTGAACGCAGCGGGTATTCGCAGGCTTGCCCTCCGGCATTCCTGGAATGGGGCTGGAAATGGACGGTGCGGTACAGCACGCGCCGCAATCGGGACGACAATCCATAAATGCTCTCTATCGGTGAAAGACCCGCGCAGTCGGGTATCGGGCGCACAGTAACACCTTTTATGTATTGATAGCAAAAGCCACGAATTCCGCTTGCCTGAAAGGCCGCGCACGAGTAATTTGGCGCGATATTTTTTACCTCCCGTAGACAGGATTACTGCAATGCCAAGAGCGAACGAAATTAAGAAAGGTATGGTACTGAATTACAACGGCAAACTGCTGATTGTGAAAGATATCGATATTCAGGCCCCGAGCGCCCGTGGTGCAGCAACGCTGTACAAAATGCGTTTCGCCGATGTACGTACCGGCCTTAAAGTGGAAGAACGTTTCAAAGGTGACGATATCGTTGATACCGTCACTCTGACCCGTCGCTATGTTGATTTCTCCTATATCGACGGCAACGAATATGTATTCATGGATAAAGAAGATTACACCCCGTACATCTTCACCAAAGATCAGATTGAAGAAGAACTGCTGTTCATTCCTGAAGGCGGTATGCCGGATATGCAGGTTCTGACCTGGGACGTCGTGCTGCTGGCGCTGGAACTGCCGCAGACGGTTGATCTGGAAATCGTTGAAACGGCACCGGGTATCAAAGGCGCGTCCGCCAGTGCGCGTAACAAACCCGCGACGCTGACCACCGGTCTGGTGGTGCAGGTACCTGAATACCTGTCCGCGGGTGAGAAAATCCGCATCCATATCGAAGAAAAACGCTATATGGGTCGTGCTGACTGAGTGCGGCTTTTGTCGGGTGGCGGCTTCGCCTTACCCGATCTACAAAAACACAAAAACCGGCTCTCAGGCCGGTTTTTTGTAGGCCCGGTAAGCGTAGCGCCACCGGGCAACAGCACTTACAGAAGTTCAGGATACTTCGTCATCTTCAGCGCCAGCTCTACGCCGCGCACTTCTGCCATCCCTTTCAGGCGGCCAATCGCCGAATAGCCCGGGTTCGTTTTCTTACGCAGATCGTCCAGCATCTGGTGTCC
Source organism: Enterobacter sp. SECR19-1250 (assembly GCF_013391025.1). Taxonomy (NCBI): domain Bacteria; kingdom Pseudomonadati; phylum Pseudomonadota; class Gammaproteobacteria; order Enterobacterales; family Enterobacteriaceae; genus Enterobacter; species Enterobacter sp. SECR19-1250. The sequence continues at coordinate 51,408 of NZ_JACASJ010000003.1, forward strand.
GTGATCCGGGCGGAACGGAATAGGACGTAAATCGCCAGCCTGTTTACGACGTGCCTCTTCCGCCAGAATGGCATCCACCACCGCCACCATATTCACATCACCGGCGGTTTTCAACCCAGTTGTCCAAATAGCCGTGTCTAAGCGGCTATTTTATTCCGTTCAAACTCCTCAAGTTTACTTGGATTGAGTGCAACCGGTCCGGTCACTTCCCAATTGCGTGTTTCACCAGACCAGCGCCGAGGATGCTGCGCTTTTGCTTGTTCATATACCGCATGTCGCTGTGCTAAACGTGCTTCATCAACGCCCCGGTGCCGGTCTGCCGGCGTCACGAAGTTAATGCCACTGTGCAGGTGCTGTTCGTTATATCCCTGCTCGAACGCCAGCATCCAATCACGCAGCACCGTCAGTGAGGCAAAGCCCTTTGCCGGCCATTGCGGACAGTATTTTACGGTCCTAAACAGCGACTCCGAATACGGATTATCGTTACTGACTCTCGGCCGGCTGTGAGACATCAACATCCCCAGCTCGGCCAGCCGGGTTTTGAATACATAAGACGTCATTGGCGCCCCATTATCGGAGTGCAATACCGGCGGTGTTTGCCCGCATTTCTCTCGTAGTAAGGCCCGTTCAACCAGCTGCTTGGCGAGTTCTCCGGACTCCACTTCATGGGCCTCCCAGGCCACTATCTTACGGCTGTAAATGTCCATTATCAGGTACAGATACCAATGCTGACCCCGCACCATGGAAGGACAATAGCTAATGTCCCAACTCCAGACCTGGTTCGGCCCGGTCGCCGTGAAGCTGGTGGGCTGCGGCACTTGGCGCGAAGGCTTCATACGCCCTCGATGCTGCTGTTGCCGGTGTTTTTTCAATACTCGATAAAACGAAGATTCTGAGGCCAGGTAAATTCCTTGGTCAGCCAGTAACGGCACTATCTGCGAGGGCGGCAAGCTCTGATATTCTGGATTATTGCACGCCGCGAGGATGGCCGCTTCTTCAGCATCGGTCAGTATGTGCGGCTGGACGGCCGGTGTCACCAAGGGTCGCTGGTCTTCAACCACCGTGCCGTTCGTGTGTCGCCAGCGCTTCAGCGTGCGCTCACTGAGCTCGATAAGCGCGGCCACTTTGTAGCGAGCCGCACCGGCGGCCACTGCTTCATCAAACAACGCCAATAGCCTTGCACGCTCGTCCAGTGACGTTAATTGTCCTCGTCGCTGTCCGGGTCTTCGCCGTACAAGGCTTCCAGCTTTTTTGACAGCACCAACAAGGCCGTGGTCTCAGCCAACACCCGGTCTTTGCGGCGCACCTCGGCTCTGAGCTTTTTAATGGTCTGTTGGTCATCCTTGTGCTGCTTGCGCGTGGTTTTTTCCTGTTTCTGCTGGCCACCGGCCCCTTCAAGGCAGGCTTCTTTCCAACGCTGAACCTGCTCTGGATAGAGCCCTTTCTGACGGCAGTAGGCACTGAGCTCTGCTTCAGACATGGCAGCGGTTTCAATCACCACGGTTAACTTGGCTTGCGGAGACCAATCGTCCCCAACACTACGATGACCTGGCACAGATACTCCCTGTTGTTGACTCTGTTTTAACCAACTATACAGCGCTGATTTAGAAATACCTTGCTCTTCACAAACAGAAGGCACACTTCGGTTCAACGGCGGCAACAACTTACTGACGGCTGCTGCTTTAAACTCTTTAGAATAAGATGGCACGACCACTCCGGTGCCGCTCCCGTTACGATAAACATAGGCAGAATTGCCAACCGGACAACTAGGATGACAGAGGGGGTCACCGCTCAGGTGCGCCGCTTCGTGGAAGGTTTTCGGGTTCTCTTCACGGCAGGTCGCACGCAGATGCGTGAAGTGAATACGATCGCCAAAGGTTTCAATCATCCGCACCAGGTCATTATCCGCACGCACGCCATACGAGCCCGTGCACATGGTAAAGCCGTTAGAGATGCTATCGACCGTCTCTTTCAGCCACTGCATATCTTCAATGGTTGAGACGATACGCGGCAGGCCGAGGATGGGACGCGGAGGATCGTCCGGGTGTACGGCCAGACGCACGCCCGCCTCTTCCGCGACCGGCACAATCGCGCGCAGGAAGTACGCCATGTTTTCGCGCAGCTGATTTTTATCAATGCCGCCGTACTCTGCCAGACGGGCGCGGAACTGATCCAACGTGTAGCCCTCTTCTGCACCCGGCAGGCCCGCGATGATATTGCGGGTCAGCTTTTCAATGTCTGCTTCGCTTGCTGCGTTAAACCATTCGCGCGCCTGCTGCTGCTCGTCGGCCGTGTAATCGGCTTCCGCGCCAGGGCGTTTCAGAATGTGTAACTCAAAGGCCGCGAAGGCGATCTGATCAAAACGCAACGCTCGGGAACCGTCTGGCAGCTGATACTCAAGGTCAGTACGCGTCCAGTCAAGAACAGGCATGAAGTTATAGCAAACGGTATCGATGCCGCAGGCCGCCAGGTTGCGGATGCTCTGCTGATAGTTAGCAATCCAGGTCTGATACTCCCCAGAATGGGTTTTGATATCTTCGTGAACGGGAATACTTTCCACGACAGACCAGGTTAAGCCTTTTTCTGCCAGCAGCGCCTGACGCTGTTGAATCTCCTCTACCGGCCACACCTGGCCATTCGGAATATGATGCAGCGCCGTGACGACAGCCGTTGCGCCAGCCTGACGCACATCATCAAGAGAAACTGGATCGTTCGGCCCGTACCAACGCCAGGTTTGTTCCATTGCCCCACCCTCCAAAGTTGTTATACCAATATGAGTTACTGCGATGACGACTACCATACATGTTTAATGAAGAGGGTCAACACAGCGCCACAAATTGATTGATCGAACTCACAGAACAGCGATATTTACGGCTTACCAATTCTCTTTGTTGTCATATAACTTTACACTGACATTGTTAATTAATGGTTAATCAGGTGTGTATTTCATGAAGACAATTGCCTCCACCTCGCTTCCTGCCCATGTTCAGCAGCCGCGCTACGATCGCTCGCTTCTGCGCTCGCGCATCGTTCACTTCGGCTTTGGTGCTTTTCACCGTGCGCATCAGGCGTTATTAACCCATCGGGTGCTGAATGCCAAAGGAGGCGACTGGGGCATTTGTGAGATTAGTCTGTTCAGCGGCGATGTGTTGATGAGCCAGCTGCGGGCGCAGGATCACCTCTTCACCGTGCTGGAGAAAGGCGCGGAGGGCAACCAGCCGATTATCACTGGAGCCGTGCATGAATGCCTGAACGCAAAACTGGACTCGCTGGCCGCCATCATTGAGAAATTTTGCGAGCCGCAGGTGGCAATTGTTTCCCTCACCATTACTGAGAAAGGCTATTGCATCGACCCCGCAACCGGGAAACTCGATTTGCAAAACACCCGGATCGTTCACGATCTGGAAAACCCGACGGAGCCCCATTCCGCCCCAGGGATCATAGTCGAAGCGCTCCACCGCCGCCGTGAACGCGGCTTACCCGCCTTTACGGTCCTTTCCTGCGATAACATCCCGGATAACGGCCACGTGGTGAAAAATGCCGTGCTCGGCATGGCGCAGAAACGCTCTGAAGACCTGGCCGGATGGATTGATACCCATGTGAGTTTCCCGGGCACAATGGTTGACAGGATTGTGCCCGGCGCCACCGATGCCTCGCTGGCGGAGGTCGCGCAGGAACTCGGTGTGGAAGATCCGTGCGCCATCAGCTGCGAGCCCTTTATACAGTGGGTCGTGGAAGATAACTTTGTCGCCGGACGCCCGGAGTGGGAAGTGGCAGGCGTGCAGATGGTGCAGGACGTTCTGCCGTGGGAACAGATGAAATTACGTATGCTGAACGGCAGCCATTCCTTCCTGGCGTATCTGGGCTATCTCGCCGGGTATGCGCACATTAATGAATGTATGGAGGATAAGGCGTTTCGTCAGGCCGCGCGGCGGTTAATGCTGGATGAACAGGCCCCTACGCTGCGTATCACCGACGTTGATCTGACGGCTTACGCCGACAGCCTCCTCGACCGTTTTGCCAACCCGGCACTGCAGCACCGTACCTGGCAAATTGCGATGGACGGCAGTCAAAAGCTGCCCCAGCGCATGCTGGATGGGATCCGTATTCATCTGGAGCGTCAAAGTGCGTGGCCTCTGCTGGCGCTGGGTGTGGCGGGCTGGATCCGCTACGTCAGCGGTACAGATGAACAAGGCAATACGATTGATGTCCGCGATCCGCTCAGCGACAAAATCCGTGCGAAGGTTGAAGCCAGCAATGACGCAAACCGCGTAAACGCTCTGCTGACGCTGAGCGAAGTCTTTGGTCACGATCTCGCGCAAAACCACGTTTTTGTCGAGTCGGTGAACCAGGCATACCAACGTATAGCCCGTCTCGGGGCGCGCCAGGCTGTTATCGAAACGTTAAAACTTTAACGTTTATTGCGCTTAAGGCGAACGGACATGCGCTCCGTTTGCCCTTCCTCTTCTCATTGCGCCCTTTTTTCGTCAGGATAAGAGATAATTGTTACATCATCACAATTATCTACCGGAGCGCACGTGACCAGGACCAACCTTATTACCGGTTTTCTCGGTAGCGGGAAAACCACCTCAATTCTCCACCTGCTGGCCAATAAAGATCCGGCAGAAAAATGGGCCGTGCTGGTCAACGAATTCGGCGAAGTGGGTATTGATGGCGCGTTACTGTCTGACAGCGGCGCCATGATCCAAGAGATCCCGGGCGGATGCATGTGCTGTGTGAATGGCCTGCCCATGCAGGTGGGGCTGAACACGCTGCTGCGTCAGGGTAAACCCGACCGCCTGCTGATTGAACCGACGGGGCTTGGCCACCCGAAGCAAATTCTTGATTTACTCACCGCACCGGTTTACGAGCCGTGGATAGACTTACGCGCCACGCTTTGCCTGCTCGACCCGCGACAGCTGCTGGATGAAAAAGCGGTAGCCAACGACAACTTCCGCGATCAGCTCGCCTGCGCAGATATTATCGTCGCCAATAAAGAAGATCGGGCTACGGCTGAAAGCCAGGCGGCATTCGATGCCTGGTGGCAACATTTCGGGGGCAACCGTCAGCGGGTGCAAACCACTCAGGGGAAGATAGATGTCGCCCTGCTCGACCTGCCTCGCCTGAACCTCACCGAGCTGCCAGCCAGTGCGGAGCATGCACATAGTCATCCCGCAAAGCAGGGTCTGGCGGCGTTGAGCCTGCCGGAACACCAGCGCTGGCGACGTAATCTCAACAGCGGTCAGGGTCATCAGGCCTGCGGGTGGATCTTTGATGCCGACACCGTTTTCGACACTATAGGCGTGCTTGAGTGGGCAAGACTGGCGCCGGTCGATCGCGTTAAGGGGATTATGCGCACCCCCGACGGCCTGGTGCGCATCAACCGTCAGGGTGAAGATTTCTTTATTGAAACGCAGAATGTTGCGCCCCCGGATAGCCGAATAGAGTTAATTAGTGCGGTTAACGCCGACTGGAATGCCCTGCAGTCCAGCCTGTTGAAGCTTCGTTTAAGTTCGGGCGGCTAACGTTGCCCCTGATTTCCCTGTATGCTGAATGTTATGACAACTCGAATTCCCCTGATTTTGCTGCTCAATGTCGCCGGACTGGCACTCTTTTTCTCCTGGTATATCCCGGTGGATCACGGTTTCTGGTTTCCGCTGGATTCTGCCATCTTCCATTTCTTTAACCAGGCTCTGGTGAAGAGTGATGCCTTTCTGTGGCTGGTGGCGATTACCAACAACCGCGCGTTTGACGGCTGTTCGCTGGTGGCGATGGGCTGCCTGATGCTCTCTTTCTGGCTGAAAGAGGACAAAACCGGGCGTCGCCGCATTATGATTATTGGTCTGATGATGCTACTGCTGGCTGTCGCCATTAACCAACTTGCTACGGCTATTATTCCGGTCAAGCGCTCAAGCCCAACGCTGTTCTTTACCGATATTTATCGCGTCAGCGAATTGCTGCATATTCCAACGAAAGATGCCTCGAAGGCCAGTTTCCCTGGCGATCACGGCATGATGCTGCTTATTTTTTGTGCAGTCATGCTGCGCTATTTCGGCAGGAAGGCGTTCGCCATAGCCCTGATTATTTTTGTGGTTTTCGCCTTCCCTCGCGTAATGATTGGCGCACACTGGTTCACCGATATTGCCGTGGGCTCGCTCTCTGTTGCGCTGGTCGCGTTACCGTGGTGCCTGATGACACCGCTGAGCGACCGGATAATAGCCCTGTTCGATCGCTATCTGCCGGGTAAAAAGCAACAAGCATTAAACAAATAATTAACCAAAATTAACGTCCGCTATCAGGGATCATTGCGATCCCTGATAGATCTCCCGCCACGATCGTTTCGCACTGTCATCTTCCCGTCATCTCTTTCATGATAAAAATGAATCAATTGCGTGATTAAGCGCCGGATCTGACTGCATTTTAAGCAATGTCGGATTTTTACTTTCTGTATCACAATTTCTTATAAAAAAAAGGTTTTTTTACTCGCAATAGCCCTGGCAATCGGTTAATCTCGAACTCGTTTTGCCCCATAGAGATAATTATTTCCTTGGTGAATAAATTTGTGCGCTGCGCCACAAATGTGACCAGAAAGAATTGTCTCATTGTGAACAGATAATTAGTCTCGTCACGTTTGGCATTTTTATAACGATATTTGTCGTTAAGGACTTCAAGGGAAAATAAACAAAATGGTCAAATCTCAACCGATTTTGAGATATATCTTGCGGGGGATCCCGGCGATAGCAGTTGCGGTACTGTTGTCTGCATGTAGTACATCGAACACCGCAAAGAATATGCATCCTGAGACGCGTGTTGTGGGAATGGAAGATTCCTCGTCACTGCAAGCCTCTCAGGATGAATTTGAAAATATGGTACGTAATCTGGACGTGAAGTCCCGTATTATGGACCAGTATGCTGACTGGAAAGGCGTGCGTTATCGTCTGGGCGGCAGCACCAAAAAAGGTATCGATTGTTCCAGCTTTGTACAGCGTACCTTCCGTGAGCAGTTTGGGTTAGACCTGCCGCGTTCAACTTACGAACAGCAGGAAGTGGGCAAGTCGATTTCACGTACAAAACTGCGCACCGGTGATTTAGTTCTGTTCCGTGCCGGTTCAACGGGTCGACATGTCGGCATCTATATTGGTAATGACCAGTTTGTGCATGCCTCCACCAGCAGCGGTGTGACCATTTCCAGCATGAACGAGCCATACTGGAAGAAGCGCTACAACGAAGCGCGTCGCGTACTGACCCGCAGTTAATATGATGATTGTATCGTTGGTTATCCCTTGGCTGGCGATATGATGAAAAAAAGACACTGCTTCGGCGGTGTTTTTTTTTGCCCGTTACACTGAATACATCCAGCGGCAATTCAGGAATCACGACGTCTATGTTCACCCGCTACTTTTCCAGTCATCGCAAGATACTTTTCCTCAGTATTATTACAGGTCTGGTCACTGCCCTGCTTTTGGGTTCATTGCAATTTTTCTGGAGTTACCACAAGCGGGAAGTCCGGTTCGACACCCTGATTACCGATGTGAGCCTCTACATGGAGAGCTATTTCGAAGAGTTGAAAACCTCTATCGATGTTCTTCAGCCCCTCACGCTGAACAGCTGCCATGACGTCAATGCCGAGCTGACGTCGCGCGCGGCCTTCAGCCTCAATGTGCGCGCGTTCTTGCTGGTCAGGGACAAAATCGCCTTCTGCTCGTCGGCCACCGGGCCGATGGATACGCCGATGGAAGCTCTAATACCTGAGCTGCACATCAACAAGAAGATTGATATGGCATTACTGCCGGGCACGCCTACGCTGCCGAATAAACCCGCCATTGCCATCTGGTACCGAAACCCTCTGGTTAAAGACGGCGGGGTGTTTACGTCAGTTAATCTCAATCTGACCCCGTACCTGCTTTATACCGCGCGCCAGGACGACTTCGCAGGGATTGCCATCATCATCGGGGATATGGCGCTGTCCACCATGTCCAGTACCCTGGTCAGGGCGCAGGCTTTACATGCCGTGCCCGAGCGTACCGCCACGCTTAAGGCCGTGCCGCTGACCATTAAGCTTTACGCTGAAAAGTGGACAAGCGACGAAATCCTCTACGCCCTGTTCTTTGGGCTGGTGTGCGGTATTGCGGCAGGATCGCTGAATTTCTATATCCTCACCATCCGCGTTAATCCCGGCAAAGAGATCCTCAGCGCTATTAAGCGCGGCCAGTTTTATGTGGTCTATCAGCCCGTGGTGGATGCAAAAGATCTGAAAATGCGGGGGGTTGAGGTCCTGATGCGCTGGAAGCACCCCACCATGGGTGAGATCCCCCCTGATGCGTTTATCAATTTTGCTGAAGCGCAGCAGCTGATTGTTCCGCTCACGCTGCATCTGTTTGACCTTATCATTCACGATGCACCGGTATTACAGACCCAACTGCCGCCGGGCGCAAAACTCGGTATCAACATTGCGCCGGGGCATCTGCACGCCGACAGCTTTAAAGATGATATGCGCACCTTTAAAGAGTTACTGCCGCCGGATCACTTCCAGTTGGTGCTGGAAATTACCGAGCGCGACATGCTTAACCACCGTGAAGCCAACAACCTGTTCGAGTGGCTGCACAACGAAGGGTTTGAGATAGCGATCGATGATTTTGGAACCGGCCGCAGTGCGCTGATCTATCTTGAACATTTCACCATGGATTACATCAAAATCGACCGGGGTTTTGTTAACGCCATCGGGACAGAAACCGTCACCTCACCAGTGCTTGATGCCGTACTGATGCTGGCAAGACGGCTGAACATGTCCACCGTCGCAGAGGGCGTGGAAACGCCGGAACAGGCGGCCTGGCTGCGCGAACATGGCGTTAACTTCCTGCAGGGATACTGGATTAGCCGTCCGATGCCGCTGGAGCAGTTCCGTGAGTGGCGGCCGGACCTGACGCACGCTGGCGAATAATTTCACATTGCCCGTGACGTCACTTATTATTCAGCTTAACTGAGCCGGTCTGTTAAAGAGGGAGCTGCCGCGAGATGTTTATGCGCTTCATACTGTTGCTGTTGGCACTGACGGCCCTGTCCAGCCAGGCGCAAACCATCAAAGAAGACGTTGCGTTTGCGGTGATTGGTGAACCGAAATACGCGGTAAATTTCACCCATTATGATTACGTCAACCCTGGCGCGCCGAAAGGCGGGAATGTGACGCTCTCCGCCACCGGCACGTTCGATAACTTCAACCGCTTTGCCCTGCGCGGCGTGGCCGCGGCGCGCACAGAATCTCTCTACGATACCCTGTTTGTCACGTCTGATGATGAGCCCGGAAGCTACTATCCGCTGATCGCCGAAAACGTGCGGTATGCGGATAATTTTGCCTGGGCGGAAATTTCGCTTAACCCGCGGGCGCGTTTTCATGACGGTTCGCCGGTCAGGGCAAGCGATGTCGCCTTTACGTTTCATAAATTTATGACTGAAGGCGTTCCTCAGTTCCGTATTGTCTACAAAGGCGCGTCGGTCAGGGCCATCGCACCGCTCACCGTGCGCATTGAGCTGAGCGAGCCGAATAAAGAGAATATGCTGAGCCTGTTCTCCCTGCCCGTAATGCCTGAATCGTTCTGGAAAGCCCATAAGCTGAGCGACCCGCTCTCCACACCGCCGCTGGCAGGAGGCCCGTACCGCATCACCGACTGGCGCATGGGGCAGTATGTGGTCTATTCCCGTGTAAAAGACTACTGGGCCGCCAACCTGCCGGTAAACCGGGGGCGCTGGAATTTCGACACCCTTCGCTATGATTACTACCTGGACGATAACGTGGCTTTTGAGGCCTTTAAGGCCGGAGCCTTCGATTTACGCCTGGAGAGCAGCGCTAAAAACTGGGCTACGCGCTATATCGGTAAAAACTTTGCCAAAGGCTACATCGTCAAGGACGAGCAAAAAAATAGCTCTGCCCAGGACACGCGCTGGCTGGCGTTTAATATTCAGCGTCCGGTATTTAACGACCGCCGGGTACGTCAGGCCATTACCCTGGCCTTTGACTTTGAGTGGATGAACAAGGCGCTGTTTTATGGCGCCTACAGCCGCGCTAACAGCTATTTTCAGAATACCGAATATGCGGCGCGCGCTTACCCCAATGCCGACGAGTTGACGCTGCTGGCCCCCTTCAAAGCACAATTGCCGCCGGAAGTGTTTACCACCGTGTTTGATCCCCCCACCTCCGATGGCAACGGCTTTGATCGTGACAATTTGCTGAAAGCCAGCAAACTGCTGGATGAGGCCGGTTGGGTCCTTAAAAATCAAAAACGGGTCAATGCCCAAACGGGAAAACCGTTGAGCTTCGAGCTACTGATCGCGTCAGGGGCAAACGATCAGTGGGTTTTGCCGTTTAAGCACAACCTGGCCCGGCTGGGGATCACAATGAACATACGCCAGGTGGATATCGCCCAGCTGACCAACCGCAAGCGCAGCCGGGATTACGATATGATGCAGAGCCTGTGGCCCGCGCAGCCCTGGCCAAGCTCCGACCTGCAGATTTCCTGGGCGTCCAGTTACATCGACTCCTCGTACAATGCGCCGGGGGTAAAAAGCCCGGTCGTTGACGCGCTAATTGCAAAGATCGTGGCAGCACAGGGCGATAAACAGAAGCTCCTGCCATTAGGACGCGCCCTCGACAGAGTGTTAACCTGGAACTACTACATGCTGCCCATGTGGTATATGGGTGAAGATCGTCTTGCCCGCTGGGACAAATTTTCGCTGCCTGCCGTGCGCCCGATCTATTCGCTGGGCTTCGATACCTGGTGGTATGACGTTAACAAAGCCGCCAGACTCCCAGCTGAGCGGCGATAAGGAATCATCATGGGTGCGTATCTAATCCGCCGTCTCCTGCTGATCATCCCAACCCTGTGGGCCATCATCACTATTAACTTTTTTATTGTGCAAATCGCGCCCGGCGGGCCGGTCGATCAGGCGATTGCGGCGATTGAATTTGGCACCAGCGGCGGGATGCCCGGCGGTGGCGGAGAAGGAATGGGCGCAAGCCATGCCAGAACGGGCGTGGGGAATATCAGCGAAAGCCATTATCGCGGCGGCCGCGGGCTGGATCCGGAGGTGATTGCCGAGATCACCCATCGCTATGGTTTTGATAAACCGATTCACGAGCGCTATTTCAAAATGCTGTGGGATTACGTCCGGTTTGATTTTGGTGATAGCCTGTTCCGCAGTGCCTCGGTCTTAACCCTGATCAAACAAAGCCTGCCGGTGTCGATCACCCTGGGACTGTGGGGAACGCTGATTATCTACCTGGTTTCCATTCCGCTTGGGATCCGCAAAGCGGTCTACAACGGCAGCCGTTTTGATATCTGGAGCAGCACGTTCATTATCATCAGCTATGCCATTCCGGCGTTTCTGTTCGCTGTGCTGTTGATTGTCTTTTTTGCCGGCGGCAGCTATTTCGATCTCTTCCCGCTGCGGGGGCTGGTATCCGCCGATTTCAGCACCCTGCCGTGGTATCAGAAAATCACCGACTATCTCTGGCATATCACGCTGCCGGTGCTGGCAACGGTGATTGGCGGATTTGCCGCCCTGACCATGCTGACCAAAAACGCCTTTCTTGATGAAATCCGCAAACAATATGTCGTCACCGCCCGCGCGAAGGGCGTGGGTGAAAAACAGATCATGTGGAAGCACGTGTTCCGCAACGCCATGCTGCTGGTGATTGCCGGATTTCCTGCCACGTTCATCAGTATGTTTTTTACCGGTTCGCTGCTTATTGAGGTGATGTTCTCGCTTAACGGTCTGGGGCTATTGGGTTATGAAGCCACCGTGTCGCGGGATTATCCGGTGATGTTTGGCACACTCTACATTTTTACCCTGATTGGCCTGCTGCTGAATATCGTCAGTGATATCAGCTATACGCTGGTCGATCCCCGAATCGATTTTGAGGGCCGATGATGCCGCGTTTAAGCCCCGTCAATCAGGCCCGCTGGGCCCGTTTTCGCCATAACCGTCGTGGCTACTGGTCGTTATGGATTTTTGCCGTCCTGTTTGTGTTAAGCCTGTGCTCAGAGCTGATTGCCAACGATAAACCCTTACTGGTGCATTTCAACGACCGCTGGTATGTGCCCGTGCTTAATAACTACAGTGAAAGTGACTTTGGCGGCCCGTTTGCAACACCGGCGGAGTATCAGGATCCGTGGCTGCGCCAGCAGATTGATCAACACGGCTGGGCACTGTGGGCCCCGATCCGTTTTGGCGCCAACAGTATCAATTTCGCCACCACGACCCCCTTCCCTTCTCCCCCGTCCACGCAAAACTGGCTGGGAACGGATGCCAACGGTGGCGACGTGCTGGCGCGCATCCTCTACGGTACCCGAATTTCGATCCTCTTTGGGCTGATGCTGACGCTCTTCTCCAGCGTGATGGGCGTGGTGGCAGGTGCCGTCCAGGGCTACTATGGCGGTAAAATTGACCTCTGGGGTCAGCGCGTGATTGAGGTGTGGTCAGGTATGCCAACGCTGTTTCTGATCATCCTGCTGTCGAGCGTGGTGCAGCCAAACTTCTGGTGGCTGCTGGGGATCACCATATTGTTTGGCTGGATGGCGCTGGTGGGCGTCGTGCGCGCAGAATTTCTGCGCACCCGTAATTTTGACTATATTCGTGCCGCACAGGCACTGGGCGTGAGCGACCGCGGGATCATCTTCCGCCATATGCTGCCGAACGCCGTGGTGGCGACACTGACCTTTCTGCCGTTTATTTTGTGCAGCTCCATCACCACCCTCACCTCGCTCGATTTTCTGGGCTTCGGGCTACCGCTCGGTTCCCCCTCGCTCGGCGAGCTGTTGCTGCAGGGCAAAAACAACCTGCAGGCACCGTGGCTGGGCATTACAGCCTTTCTTTCCGTGGCGGTACTGCTTTCGCTGCTGATTTTTATTGGCGAAGCCGTGCGCGACGCCTTCGATCCCAACAAGGCGGTGTAACATGACGCAGCCCCTTCTCAGTATCGAGAATCTGTCGATTGCCTTTTCGAAACAGGGTGAGACGCGCACCGTGGTCAGCGATCTGTCGCTGCAGATCCAGCGTGGCGAAACGCTGGCGCTGGTGGGGGAATCCGGCTCCGGCAAGAGCGTCTCGGCACTCTCCATTCTGCGCCTGCTCCCGTCTCCGCCAGTGAGCTACCCGCAAGGAGATATTCTGTTTCACGGCAGCTCGCTGCTGCACGCCGACGAACAGACCCTGCGGGGCGTCCGCGGCAATAAAATTGCGATGATTTTCCAGGAGCCGATGGTCTCACTCAACCCGCTGCATACTCTGGAAAAACAGCTTTACGAGGTGCTCTCCCTGCACCGGGGCATGCGCAAAGAGGCCGCGCGCGGGGAAATCCTCGACTGCCTCGAGAGAACCGGCATCCGCAACGCGGCAAAACGGCTGAGCGATTTCCCGCATCAGCTTTCCGGCGGTGAACGTCAACGTGTGATGATTGCCATGGCGCTACTGACGCGCCCGGAACTGCTGATCGCTGATGAGCCCACAACCGCGCTGGACGTCACGGTGCAGGCGCAGATTTTGCAGCTGCTGCGGGAGTTACGTAGCGAGCTGAACATGAGTCTGCTGTTTATCACCCATAACCTGAGCATAGTGAAAAAGCTGGCCGACTGCGTCGCTGTAATGCAAAACGGACGCTGTGTAGAGCAGAACACCGCCGCCGCACTGCTGAACGCACCTCAGCACCACTATACGCAGCGGCTGCTCGACAGTGAACCCTCAGGCGATCCTGTGCCTCTCCGGGGGGACAGCGCGCCGTTGTTGAACGTCGAGGGGCTGTCTGTCTCCTTCCCCATCCGTAAAGGTATTCTGCGCCGCGTGGTCGACCAGAACGCCGTGCTGAAGAACATCCGTTTTTCACTGCGCCCGGGCGAGTCGCTGGGACTGGTGGGCGAGTCGGGTTCAGGCAAAAGCACCACCGGCCTGGCACTGCTGCGTTTAATTGCCTCGCAGGGCGAGATCCTGTTTGACGGCATGCCGCTGCACCGCTGGAACCGTCGGCAGATGCTGCCGGTACGTCCCCGCATGCAGGTGGTGTTTCAGGATCCCAACTCCTCGCTCAATCCAAGGCTGAGTATTTTGCAGATCATCGAAGAAGGATTGCGCGTCCATCAGCCTACCCTGACGGCTCTGCAACGTGAAAATGAGGTCAGGCGTGTGATGGCAGAGGTAGGGTTAGATCCCGAGACGCGCCACCGCTACCCGGCTGAATTTTCTGGCGGACAGCGCCAGCGTATCGCCATTGCCCGCGCACTGATCCTCAAACCTGAGCTGATCATCCTGGATGAACCGACCTCCTCGCTGGACAGAACCGTGCAGGCACAGATCCTGACCCTGTTGAAAGGGTTACAGGAAAAGCACCGGCTGGCCTATATCTTTATCAGCCACGATCTACAGGTAGTGCGGGCGTTATGCCATCAGGTGATTGTGCTACGGCAGGGAGAAGTGGTCGAGCAAGGTGAGTGCCAGCGCGTATTTACTGCACCGACGCAGAGCTACACGCGCCAGCTGTTATCGGCAGACTAGCACTCAGAAGGGATACTGGCCCGAGAAAGGCTCAGCAATGGCCACGCCAAAGTTTTTCAGGCGGCAGGTTGCGGCAAATTCATCCTGACTTTTAACAAACAGGCACGGCTCGCCTTCACACTCCAGTACGGAGCTGTCCACTTCGATATCCGACAGCGCCTGGCTTAAGCGTTCCATTACCGGCCATGCATCTTCATCGCTCGGGCTAAGCAGTTTGAGCGCGACCAGACAATTCTCGCAACCTGCAACGTTTTGCGGAATCGGTTCAACTTTCGAACCTGCAAAACCCGCCGACCAGCGATAGCTCTGGGGCAAGCGATGGACTATGGAGAGTTGTAATGTATTCACGTTCGATCCCCGGAAGCAAATTTACTTCACAATTTATTTACATTTATAGTAACACATCATCGCCAACCTGCACTATTCAGCGCTTTTTTATAGGTATCCAGGTTCGCGTCGGCGCTATATGTACCCGTTTCTGCGATCTAACTCAACCTTTTTAAATACAATGATGTGACTTTTTACACAAATAGATTTTACATAAAAGAAACAAACACAGGGTAAACGAACGCAAGTTTGGTTGATATGGGTCAACAAAAAGGCCCGTATCGGGCCTGATGTGCAGATTAATGAACGGCTTTTCGCGGTCGGCTGGCGTAAAGACAGAAGAGAATGGAGCTGGTGGCACAGAACGCCATCGCCCACAGCATTGGCCAGGCCGTGTTAAAGGTCGCCATTGAGAGTAACGCCCCCACCACGGCACCAATTCCGAAGCGGAACGTCCCCGCCAGCGATGACGCGGTGCCAGCCATATGCGGGAACTCGTCGAGAATGACCGCCATCGCATTGGATGAGATCATCGAGACGCAGCCAACAAAAGCGGCAACCCCCACCACCAGCGCCCAGAAGCCCACGCCGAAAAACGCGCTGACCACCAGCCAGATAGCCATCACAAACTGGATCCACAGCCCGGCACGGAACATATTCAGTGCTCCAATCCGGCGAACAAAGCGGCTGTTGATGATGGTCATGATGAACAGGAACACAATGTTCAGCGCAAAGTAATACCCAAAGTGCTGAGGGGAAACGTGGTTCAGCTCAATATAGACAAATGGCCCGGCGCTCAGGAAGGAGAACATCCCGGCAAAGCTGAAGCCGCTTGCCAGCATGTAGCTCAGCACGCGCTTGTGGCGGAACAGCGAGGCAAAATTCCCCATTGTGGTACGGATGTGGAATTTCTGGCGGCGCTCGACGGCTAACGTTTCATCAATAAAGAAGAAAATCATCGCCGAGGCCAGCAGTGCGGCAAGCGCCAGGATCCAGAAAATGGCATGCCAGCTGAACCATACCAGCACCGCGCCACCGGCCATCGGCGCCACCAGCGGCGCAATGGTGGTTACCAGCATGACAAACGACATCATGCGGGAGAACTCTTCTTTCGGGTAGATATCACGCATCAGGGCGTTAATCACCACGCTTGCCGCCGCCGCCGCGAGGCCGTGGAATAAACGCATCACGATCAGCTGATCGATACTCTGTGCCAGCGCACAGGCCACGGCTGCGGCTGCAAAGATCAGCGTTCCGCCCAGAATAACCGGCTTACGTCCGAGGCTGTCGGCCATCGGGCCATAAAACAACTGGCCAAGGGCAAAACCGAGAATATAGGTACTGAGCGTCATCTGTGCGCTGCCTGCCGGTACGCCAAACTGCGCCGAAATCACCGGCAGCGCAGGCAGATACATATCAATCGACAGCGGCATTAACATGGCCAGCAGGCCAAGAATGAACACGATTTTGAAAGACGAGTGTGGCCTGGTGGTCACAGGGTTCTCCTGAAATTAATGCGAGGGCAGACCGACGCTGGCGATCTCTTCTTCTGTCAGCGGGCGATATTCACCAGGCGCCAGATCGGGATCGAGTTCAATTGCCCCAATACGTTCACGATGCAGACCCACAACGTGGTTACCCACCGCGGCGAACATACGTTTCACCTGATGATAACGCCCTTCGCTGATGGTCAGACGGACTTCGGTCGGGGTAATGACTTCCAGCACCGCCGGTTTGGTGAGGTCTTTTTCATTATGCAGCTGAACGCCTTTGGCAAATTGTTCTGCCGTGTCATCTGCCACCGGCGATTCCAGCGTCACCAGATAGGTTTTTTCACAGTGATGACGCGGAGAGGTAATGCGGTGGGACCACTGACCGTCATCGGTCATCAGCACCAGACCGGTGGTGTCGATATCGAGGCGGCCAGCCGCATGCAGCTTGTGCGCAACCGGTTCGTCGAGGAAATAGAGCACCGTCGGGTGATCCGGATCGTCCGTAGAACAGACGTAGCCTTCCGGCTTATTGAGCATGAAATAGCGCGGGCCGTGCTGCTGGGTGAGCGGGTTGCCGTCATACTCCACCTGATGGTCAGGTTGCAGTTTGAACGCGCTGTCTCTCACAATGTCGCCATCCACGGTAACGCGGCTGGCGCGGATCTCGCGCCCGGCAATAGCACGGCTTACGCCGAGTTGCTGAGCGATAAACTTATCAAGTCGCATGAAATCTTTTTAGCCTTAATGGTGCTGGAAGTCGGACAATGCGTCCGAAAAAGAAGCAGTCAGGAACGGTTCAGTATAATGGTCTGGTTGCGCCACTCAAGGGAAAAAGTTTCGTGGCATACTATATGCGGAATAACGATACAGAGACCCCATGACTTTTACACTTCGCCCCTATCAGCAGGAAGCCGTTGACGCCACCCTGGCCTGGTTTCGCAAACACCGTGAGCCCGCGGCCATTGTGCTCCCCACTGGCGCAGGCAAAAGCCTGGTGATCGCCGAACTTGCCCGCCTGGCGCGCGGCCGCGTGCTGGTGCTGGCGCACGTCAAAGAGCTGGTTGCGCAAAACCATGCCAAGTATTGCGCGCTTGGTCTGGAGGCCGATATCTTCGCCGCCGGGCTAAAGCGGAAAGAGAGCCACGGCAAAGTGGTGTTCGGCAGCGTGCAATCTGTTGCCCGCAACCTTGAGCTGTTTCGCAGCGAATTTTCGCTGCTGATTGTCGACGAGTGCCATCGCATCAGTGATGACGACGATAGCCAGTATCAGCAAATCCTCACTCACCTGAAAGAGGTGAACCCTCACTTACGCCTGCTGGGCCTGACGGCAACCCCGTTTCGCCTGGGTAAAGGCTGGATTTACCGCTTTCATTATCACGGTATGGTGCGAGGGGATGAGAAGGCGCTGTTCAGCGACTGTATCTATGAACTTCCGCTGCGCTATATGATTAAACATGGCTACCTGACCCCGCCTGAACGGCTGGATATGCCGGTCGTCCAGTACGATTTCAGCCGCTTACAGGCGCAGAGCAACGGTTTATTTAGCGAAGCGGATTTGAACCAGGAGCTGAAAAAGCAAAAGCGCATCACTCCGCACATTATCAGCCAGATTGAAGAGTTCGCTGAAACGCGCAAAGGGGTAATGATTTTTGCCGCCACCGTTGAGCATGCGCGCGAAATCACCCGCTTACTGCCCGCTGGCGACGCGGCGCTGATCAACGGCGAGACGCCCGGCCCGGAGCGCGACAGCCTGATTGAGGCGTTTAAAGCGCAGCAGTTTCGCTATCTGGTAAACGTCTCGGTGCTCACCACCGGATTTGATGCCCCCCACGTCGACCTGATTGCTATTCTGCGTCCGACCGAATCGGTCAGCCTGTATCAGCAAATCGTTGGCCGCGGTCTGCGTCTGGCTCCCGGTAAAACCGACTGCCTGATCCTGGATTACGCCGGTAACCCGCACGATCTCTACTCGCCTGAAGTGGGTACGCCGAAAGGAAAAAGTGACAACGTGCCGGTACAGGTCTTCTGTCCTGCCTGTGGCTTTGCCAACACCTTTTGGGGCAAGACGACGGCTGACGGTACGCTGATCGAACATTTTGGCCGCCGCTGTCAGGGCTGGTTTGAAGATGATGAAGGGCATCGCGAGCAGTGCGATTTCCGTTTCCGCTTTAAAAACTGCCCTCAGTGCAACGCTGAAAATGATATTGCCGCCCGCCGCTGCCGCGAATGTGACACGGTTCTGGTCGACCCTGATGACATGCTGAAGGCCGCGCTGAAGTTAAAGGATGCCCTGGTGCTGCGCTGCTCTGGCATGGCGCTGCAACCGGGAGCGGATGAAAAAGGCGAATGGCTGAAAATCACCTATTACGATGAGGACGGTGCCGATGTCAGCGAGCGCTTCCGGGTGCACACTCCGGCTCAGCGCACGGCTTTCGAACAGCTCTTTATCCGCCCGCATACCCGCACACCGGGCGTACCGCTGCGCTGGATAACCGTAGCGGATATCGTGCATCAGCAGGTGCTGCTGCGCCATCCGGATTTTGTTGTCGCCCGCAAGAAAGGCCAGTACTGGCAAGTCCGTGAAAAGGTTTTTGACTATGAAGGCCGTTTTCGTCGGGCCAACGAACTGCGTTAACGACAGGCAGGCCTTGAATAGGAAACGATTGTTTCCTATTATGCATTATCGCATTACAACAGGACTCACTCATGCCACGTCTTCCCGGTCGCCCGCGTGAATTTGACACCGACGCCGCCATCGACAGCGCCCTGCTCGTTTTCCGCGAGCGCGGCTACCATGCTACCTCAATCAAAGAGCTGAGTGACGCGACGGGCCTTACGGCGGGAAGCCTGTATAAAGCCTTTGGCAGCAAGAATGGCCTGTTTCTCGCGGCGTTCGATCGTTACACCCGGACGCGCAGCGCCGCCCTGCGCCAGCGTACCGAGGCGGCACGCAGCGGGCGAGATAAAATCGCGGCGGTGTTACGTTTCTACGCCGAGAGCAGCCACGGTCCAGAGGGCATACGCGGCTGTCTGGTGGTCGCCAGCGCGACCGAGCTGGCGGTTTTTGATGAGGCAACCGCGCAGTACATCAAAGCCGCCATGCAGCGTACCGAGCAGCTGTTGCTCGAACTGGTTCAGGAGGGCCAGCGGGACGGTAGCCTTTCCCGCGCGCTGCCCACGGAGCAAACGGCACGTAATCTTTTCGCGCTGCTGCAGGGTTACCGCGTGATCGGCAAAAAAGGCCTGTCTGAGGACGAAATCAATAGCGCCGTTAACGCGGCACTCAGCCTGCTCGGCTGAGTTTTTTTAACCAATTAGGAAACGATTATTTCCTATTATTCCGGAGATCGTTATGACCATGCCCATCGCCCCGCAGCACCACTTCACGCTCATCAATGGCATCCGCACGCACTACGTCACCGCCGGAGAACAGCACGCGCAGACGGTTGTCCTGCTGGCAGGTTTCCCCGAAAGCTGGTACGCCTGGCGCCATGTTATCCCTTTGCTGGCCGAGCGTTATCATGTCATCGCCCCGGACTTACCCGGACAGGGTGATACCGATTGTCCGTCAGAGGGGTATGACACCCACACCCTCGCCAGCCATGTTCATGAACTGCTGACCCAGCTTGGCGTGCATCGCTACTATCTGGCCGGTCACGACGTGGGAGCCTGGGTTGCCTGGCCTTATGCGGCGATGTACAGCGATGAGGTAATAAAGCTGGCGCTGCTGGACGCCGGCATTCCGGGTATTACCTTACCCGATGCCCTCCCCGTCACCGCGGACCGCGCCTGGCGCACCTGGCATTTTGCCTTTCACGTGATTGCCGACCTGCCTGAATTCCTCATCAGGGGCAAAGAGCGCGGCTATCTGGAGTGGTTTCTGCGTCGCAAAGCGGCGAATCCCCTCACCTTCAGCGAGGCGGATCTTGACGAGTATCTGCGCATTTTTACGCGCGAAGGTGGCTTGCGCGCAGGGCTGGCTTACTATCGCGCTGCCGCCCTCTCCGCTGCGCAAAACCGGGCGCTTAGCGAACGGGGTAAACTCTCTGTTCCTGTTCTGGCACTCAGTGCCGATCAGGGTTCGATTCCTGATATGGCCTCGCCGCTGAGGGCGTTTGCAGAACGCGTTGACGGGTGCTTGATCCCCCGTTGCGGCCATTTTCAGCCAGAAGAGCAGCCTCAGGCCGTCGCCGACGCCCTAAGCGGTTTTTTTAGTGGGGATTAATTCATTGCCCTGAGGTGGATTGGGGGCTATAATGCCGCCCGCTTTTGCATCCGCAAAGCAGAACACTCACCTGCTGCTGGGTCGCCTGTAGTAGGGTTTTAAATACAGAGAGAAATCAATGTTCACTATCGAAGCAGAAGTACGTAACGTGCAGGGTAAGGGTGCGAGCCGCCGCCTGCGTACCGCTAACAAGTTCCCGGCTATCGTTTACGGTGGCGAAGCTGCTCCAGTTTCTATCGAACTGGATCACGACAAAGTATGGAACATGCAGACCAAAGCTGAATTCTACAGCGAAGTTCTGACCATCGTTGTTGGCGGTAAAGAAGAAAAAGTGAAAGTTCAGGCTGTTCAGCGTCACGCGTTCAAGCCAAAACTGACTCACATCGACTTCGTTCGCGCGTAATCGCAAACATGTCGAAAAAAAGCCCCGCTTCGGCGGGGTTTTTTTATGGCGGTTATTTACCGCCAGTAGTACGACGCTGCAGCTGATCGCGCAGGTTGGGTGGCGTACCTTTAATGGTCAGCGTATCGGTGGCCGGATCCCAGAAGATACGTTCCCCCAGCAGCATGGCATCAAAGTTGATGGTTAACCCGCCGCCGCTTCCGGCAAATTTTGTTAACTGACGCAGCGTACTGCGATCCGCCGGGAAGCTCTCTTCCAGCTCATACCCTTTCTCAGCAGTAAATTCCTGGAAACTGACTTCACTGACGCCGGCCAGCTCTTTTGACAGCGACTCCAGCTCAATCTCTTCCCCCGCCTGCAGCTGTTCGTTGCAGTAGCTGTAAACCTGCTGACGCACGTTCTGGCGCTCAGATTTATCGAGCTGCGCTTCCGCCGTGAAGTCATCCACCGCCTGCAACAGCCCTTTGTTCTGCGCTTTGGCGTTGAGACCTTCGCTGGCACCGAGGAAGTCCATAAAGAAATCGGCCACTTTACGGCCAACACGCCCTTTGAGGAAGGTCAGGTAGCGCGTCGACTCCGGATTGGTTTCCCACTCGGTCAAATCAATACGCGCAACGATATCCGCATGATTGATATCCAGATAATGGGTGGAGCTGATATCCAGCTGCTCATTCACGCGCATACTGCTTAAATTGTTCAGCACGGTGACCAGCAGATACTCGACCGCCAGGTAGCGATAGTGGCAGAACAGAACGATACCGCCGTCGGCAAACGGGTATTTTGCCAGTTCGTCGCGCAGACGCCCGGTTGCCGCGCGGCTAAACGCCAGGAAATCTTCTTCACCCTGGCGTTGCAGGCGCAGGCTATCAGCCAGTTCACTCTCGTCGCTGAACAGACCATAGGCTTTATTTTTTGCACTGTAGACGCGGTGCAGTTCCGCCATCATTTCCACAACGGTTGCCGTGGGTTCCAGTAACGAATCGCGCAGCACCACTTCAAGGGTTTGCTCATCACGCTTGATAAGCTGGTGCAAGGCAATCTGGTTGATTTCCAGACTCATGATAAACTCTCCTTTTAGACCGGGCGGTATTCAACCACCACCAGGACATGTGTGCAACAACTGATAAAAAAGGGGAAAAAAAGCTGTTGCTACGGTAATATGTTGCCCTTTCATCAACAAACTGATTTTGATTTATGCCACAACATTCCCGCTACAGTGATGAACACGTTGAACAATTGCTCAGTGAGCTGGTCAACGTACTGGAAAAACATAAAACACCGACCGATCTCTCCCTGATGGTTTTGGGAAATATGGTCACCAACCTTATCAATACCAGCGTTGCTCCGGCTCAGCGTCAGGCGATCGCCAAATCTTTCGCCCAGGCTTTACAGTCTTCCGTTAGCGACGACCAGGCCCATTAAGGGAAACGAACAACAGTTTATGGTGACGAATCGTCAGCGCTACCGTGAAAAAGTCTCCCAGATGGTCAGCTGGGGGCACTGGTTTGCCCTGTTCAACATTCTGCTGGCGACGCTTATCGGCTGTCGTTATCTGTTTGTCGCAGACTGGCCGACGACGCTAACCGGGCGTATTTACTCCTGGATAAGCGTTGTAGGGCACTTTAGCTTTTTGGTTTTCGCCACCTATCTGCTGATCCTCTTCCCCCTGACGTTTATCGTCATGTCGCAGCGTCTGATGCGATTTTTATCCGCCATCCTTGCAACGGCAGGGATGACGCTGCTGCTTATCGACAGTGAAGTGTTCACCCGCTTCCACCTGCATCTCAATCCCATCGTCTGGGAGCTGGTGATTAACCCCGATCAGAACGAAACGGCCCGTGACTGGCAGCTGATGTTTATCAGCGTCCCGGTGATCCTTCTGATAGAGATGCTGTTTGCCACCTGGAGCTGGCAAAAACTGCGCAGCCTGACCCGCCGACGCCATTACGCGAAACCGGTGGCCGCGATCTTTTTCGTCTCCTTTATCAGTTCGCACATCATGTATATCTGGGCGGATGCGAACTTCTATCGCCCGATCACCATGCAGCGGGCGAACCTGCCGCTCTCTTATCCAATGACGGCGCGTCGTTTCCTTGAGAAGCACGGTCTGCTGGACGCGCAGGAGTACCAGCGTCGTCTGATTGAGCAAGGGAATCCGGAAGCGGTTAGCGTGCAGTATCCGCTGAGCGATCTGCGCTATCGCGATATGGGACGCGGACAGAACGTCCTGCTGATCACCGTCGATGGTCTGAACTACTCCCGTTACGAGAAGCAGATGCCTGCGCTTGCCGAGTTCGCCAGCAAGAACGTGACGTTCACCCAGCATATGAGCTCCGGCAACACCGCCGATGCGGGCATTTTTGGCCTGTTCTATGGCATTTCAGCCGCCTACATGGACGGCGTGCTTTCTGCGCGCATTCCTGCAGCGCTGATCACCGGGCTCAATCAGCAGGGATATCAGTTAGGGTTGTTCTCCTCAGACGGCTTTAACAGCGCGCTGTACCGCCAGGCGCTGCTGTCTGATTTCTCCCTGCCAGCCGCGGAAAGCCAGTCGGACGAGCAGACCGCCAGTCAGTGGATTAACTGGCTGCAGCGTTATGCGCAGGAAGATAACCGCTGGTTCTCCTGGGTTGCCTTTAATGGCACCACGCTCGATGACAGCAATCAGAAAGGCTTTGCGCGCCGTTACAGCCGTGCAGCAGGCAATGTTGATGACCAGATTAGCCGCGTGCTTGATGCCTTACGCGAATCCGGCAAGCTCGAAAACACCGTGGTGATAGTGACGGCAGCCCATGGCGTACCGCTGGGCGACGAAGCGAAGAGTATGGGCTGGTCGCGGCCGAATCTGCATGTTCCGCTGGTGATCCACTGGCCGGGCACCCCCGCTCAGCGCATTAACATGCTCACCGAACATAAAGATGTGATGACCACGCTGATGCAACGGCTGCTGCACGTCAGTACACCGGCAAATGAGTATTCACAGGGGCAGGATCTCTTCAGCGCCACGCGTCGCCACAACTGGGTCACGGCAGCGGGCAATGATACGCTGGCGGTCACCACGCCAATGCTGACGCTGGTATTGAACAATAACGGAAACTACCAGACGTATAATCTGCAGGGTGAACGGCTGAAAGACCAGAAACCGCAGTTGAATCTGCTGCTACAGGTTCTGACGGATGAGAAACGGTTTATCGCTAACTGATTAATTATAAACCAGTTAGCCTCAGATTCCCTTGCATTCAAAACGGAATCGAGTAGTATTCATTTCATGCGTCGGCACGTAGCGCAGCCTGGTAGCGCACCGTCATGGGGTGTCGGGGGTCGGAGGTTCAAATCCTCTCGTGCCGACCAAAAACACATTGAAAACCAGCCTCTTACGGCTGGTTTTTTCATGTTTAAAATTTGTACGGGGAATCATTGGGGAAAAATGGGGGAATAACCCCCGACATTTACACGCTAAATTACAGGCGATTTATCGTCTTTAACTTGGTTAAGTGTATGTGTAAGAACGCCGTGTACCGTTACGTCATTCAGAGCTTCCCCTTCTATCGCTTCACCATCTTGAGTGATCAGCGCGTGGCCCATTAGCTTCACGAACTGGTTTCTCCCGTCCATGCTAACCAGCAACGTATCCCCTCCTTCTGGCTTCAGACTGACGTTAATAACGGCCAAGCCGCATGAAGTTTCAATAACCCGGCAGTTGTTATCTACACCGCAGATAACATCTATCGTCATGCGCTGCTCCTGGTAATCCATGGCTGGCGATGGAAATCCCATTAGAAAACCCTCCCCATGTTACGCAGGATCCAGTACCGGTTCTCGCTTCCGTTTGTCGTCTTATCGGCGAAGTCCGGCTGGTATCGCTCAATCCATGTATTTGCATCCGCCTGGCTGAAATGCCAGTGCCTCTCCTGCAGTTCAGCGATGAATTTGTCTGTATGCAGGCAGAGATAGCCCTTCGGGTTTTGCTGTATGGCCGCAATAAAAGCAGCACGAATATCCGGTTGACGAGGCATGAACACACCCTCACTTGCCCATTGACTGTATGCATATACAGTAGTATTTTTATAAAAACAGATCAAGCACAGGCAATTTTTCACTTATAAGAGGATCGGTATGTTTGTTGAACTGGTTTATGACAAGCGAAATGTTGAAGGGCTCCAAGGGGCCAGAGAGATCATCCTGGCTGAGCTAACAAAGCGAGTGCACCAGATTTTCCCTGATGCAGAAGTGAGGGTGAAGCCAATGCAGGCAAACGCCTTGAATAGCGATGCCAGCAAAAGCGATCGGGAAAAGCTGAACCGCATGCTGGAGGAAATGTTTGAAGAGTCCGATATGTGGTTGGTGTCTGAATTCCCGACGGTTCGCCAGGCTGTACTGTAAAATGGTTCAGGCTGCCGGCTTCAATATTAACTGGCGGCCTGCATTATGTATTACCACTGCCTACCGGAAATTTTCGGTAGAGTGTTGAAACCCCTACGTCGTAAATTATTGCCACACGCTGGCGAGATTCCCCTGCTGCGATCAATCTCCCGGCCTGCGCCCATTGCTCATCCGTTAATTTAGGTCTGCGACCGCCGATCCGCCCTTTTGCTCGCGCAGCTGCTAATCCCGCCCGGGTGCGTTCAACAATGAGCTCTCTTTCCATTTCTGCCAAAGCCCCCATAACATGAAAGAAGAATCGGCCCATCGGCGTAGATGTGTCTATGCTGTCGGTCAGGCTTCGAAAATTAATGCCCCGCTCTCGCAGCTCCTCCACCAGAACGACAAGATGCCGCATGCTTCTACCGAGCCGATCGAGTTTCCAGACCACCAGCGTGTCTCCCTCCGACAAGATACGGAGTACCTTTTTGAGACCCGGCCTCTCGGATGTCTTGCCGCTTATTTTATCTTCAAAAATCAGTTCACATCCTGCGCTATCGAGCGCATTTCTCTGTAATGCGGTGTTCTGGTCATTTGTTGACACTCTCACGTAACCAATAAGCATACTTTTACCCCCTGAAAAAAGCAGAAAGCATGCCACTGGTGAGCAGAATGGTCATTCTCAAAAACGTTGGTTTGGGAGATACAAGCGGATACGTGGGACGCTGGGTGAATACCCGGGTTTTCACGTCATCAGGTACGTACACTCCAACGCCGGGAACAAAACGGATCAGGGTCACAATAACGGGTGGCGGTGGTGGTGGGGGCGGCTGCCAGGCTATATCCAATAATGAAACGTTTTTCGGTGCTGGCGGCGGGGCCGGTGGAACAATAATTTCAATAATGACCCCGACACAGAATAGTTATCCAGTCACTATCGGCGCAGGTGGAGCCGGTGGTATTGGAGCAAATTACGGCCTTAATGGCGGCTATAGTTCGTTCGCATCGTTAATTGCTATCGGTGGCGAAGGTGCCGGAAAAGTAGGAGTCACAAACACAAACGGCGGTAACGGAGGTGTGCCGAGTACTGGCGATATCCGCATCACTGGTGGAAATGGTGGCGACGGTCAGTACGGAAATATCAGCGTCAGCGGTGAAGGCGGAACATCGTACTGGGGGGGCGGTGGACGCGCAGGCGCTGGCGGTGGTGTTAGCGGTAAGGCATATGGTTCAGGCGGCGGTGGTGCATACGATGGCGGTTATAGCGGAACCAGTATGACAGGCGGGAAAGGTGCTGCTGGGATTTGTATTATCGAGGAGTTTGCATAATGAATATGTCATATGCAGTTATTGAAAATGGGATGGTTGTGAATGTCATTGCCTGGAATGGCGAGGCTGAATTCACGGTGCCGGATAATCAGCATCTCATTGATATTTCAGATATCAGTGAGCATCCCGGAATCGGCTGGGCGTATTCAGACGGGGGATTTACTGTACCACCCACTCCGGAACGTTCTCATGATGAACTGGTAGCTGACGCTGAACAGAAAAAACAGTCGCTGATAAACGCAGCAATGGTCAATATCAGCGTGATTCAGTTAAAGCTGCAGGCCGGGCGGAAGCTGACGCAGGCAGAAACCACCCGCCTTAACGCTGTGCTGGATTACATTGACGCGGTGATGGCAACAGATACCAGCACAGCGCCGGATGTCATCTGGCCTGAACTGCCGGAGGCGTAGGCCATTCAATATCGAGTGCTGTTGAAGTATTAATACGCATAAGCAGCACCCGATATTTTTTCCATGCCAGTAACAGTTTCGTTTCATCATCTGTTGCCATACCTAAATCAACCGCATCCTGAAGCGGAGCTATTACATTCGTTGCCTCTGCTATCAGTGCAGATTTCTTTTCATCATTTATTAAGGCTAATTGTTCTGGTGTTGGAGAAGGACGGTCAACAATGACAGGATGACCGTTCTCACCACAGGTAATCATTTTTGTTACACTCTGTGCATTAATCAGTGTTTTCCACTCTGATTCCGAGATTTCCACTGCATCATCAGGAATATTGGTGCCGTGAAATTCAGTCGAATAAAATCCGTTTGTCGATGCGGAATAAAAATATGACATTTCGTTAATACCCCATTGCAATGTAATACGCATCAGAAGATGCACCGTATCCTGAACCGGGCGACACCGTAATATTAAATCCAGTGTTCTGGACATTTGTCGCCGATACAGTCGGCTGCCCTGACGCGCCAGTAACGTTCAATGTAACTGTGACAGCAAGGACTCTTGAGAATGTCATCGGGAACCTCATCCCGTATGTTGAAGATACATTCGGGGAGCCATTCAACTGACCGCACTGTAAAATTAATCCAGACGGAAATTTTTGCGCAGCAGCCGTTACGGTATTAATTGACGCGAACAGGCTCATATCAGGTATCTGATTCGCCCCTGTACCTACATTCCTTTTAGCCGCTTCTCCCAAACCAAGGTTTGTGAGAGCCGTAGAGATCGCCGCTGCACCATCTGATTTGATATCGGCAAATGGGTTTGTACGGCTCAGTGTCAGTTTTTGAATGGCCTTTAAAACCTGAGTCATATCGTTAATGTCGAGCGTCAAACCTGCTGACTCTACGATATGCGCTAACTCTTCCTGCATGGCGTTAAACGCTGCTGCCCGCAGCCTCGTTGCGGCAATACCACCAGCAACACTTCCATCAGTATATTTGCCATCCTGCGTTGCAGTGGCTTCGACTTGCCCGATTCGGAGCATAGTTAATCCTCACTTAGTGTTAAGCGATAAAATCAGAGGGGGAAATATCAGTTATGAATAATTGAAAATGATGTTCAGATGGGATGGGGCAATTTTGTTGATTGAACACTCCAGTTGTTTATTGCCCCACGATGCGAGCGGATCGCCGCAGTAGGACGCGCCAGCAAGCGAATACTTGATTGTTGTTTGTGGCGCATTTATCCGCCAGGTAAATGGCCACTCGTCACCGTTAAGCGCATCACCGCATACTGACATGCCACTCATAGCGGGGCGGAACTGTGTGATAGTGATGGTATAACCAAGAGCTGCGGCCACCCGGATGTAGTAATCGCGGTTCAGACCGCCGGTGCTGATTAACTTTGCTACCACGGCGCGCTGGCGATCGCTGACGCCACCGGACTCACCAATCGCGCAATCATCTGGCAGCCCCAGAGAGCTTTCCCATTCTGGCAACATTACCGTCGCTGTAGGCGGAAAAGCGCCAGTAATCAGGCTTTGCGCATCGCTGTCAGAACGCTGAAACGAGCTACCCAGTGCCCGTAATACCGCAGCCTGTACCGTTCTTTGCGACCGGGGCCATGCCCTGCCCGTCGGTAGCAGCGCACCAAGCGCACCGGCATAATCATTTTTTGAAAAGAGGCTCATACAAAATTCACCCCGCCAAGCACCGGAATTTCGCCAACAGCAAAGGTGATATTGGCCATCGGAGAGTTAAGGATATAGCCCGTCGTGCCACTAACACCGCCGATACTCCCGTTAATATCAGAGAGGTAAACTTTCCCGGAACCATCAGGGTTAGCCTCATCAAAAAACAGCGCCGTCAGCGCGTCTTTTATACCCTGAACTGTGGTGCTGTCGGCATTTTTGATACCAGAGATTTCAATATTGATGACTTTCTTGATCGGGGAACATACGAAAACAATGGCAGTGTCTGTCTGCTGCGGATAGATGTGGTCGGCGACAGCGAGCTGGTCTCCGGTGGCTTTAACAGCCCCCCAGTCCTCAAGTTGGGATATTCCGTCGGTACCGACCGGAAACCCACCATTGTCATTCCGATCACACATGATATACACGCCAACGGTCCCGGCCCCGTTCAGACGCCGCTTTACCCACGCGCGGGTGACGCCCGAAACCTCAAGCGCCCATTTTTTATAATCGGCGTCGCTTCCACCCTGAGGCGGATTCTGCCATGCCAGCAAGCCACGACTGCGAAAATCCTCTTCCGTTTCAATATCGGCTCCGCCGGTCGCAGCGGACAGTAACGTTACCTGTGGATCCACGCCAGCAATATTCGCGTCCAGGGTCATTATGGTCCCGGCATCAGCGTTACCGCGCGCGCCTCCACCCGTTACATCACTGGTAATATCCGGCAGTATAGCCGTCACCGCGACGATACCAAATCCATCTGCCTGAATTTTAAGATCTGCATCCGTCCGGTACTGGTATCCGTCCCCGCGGTTAATGATCGAGCCAACAGGGATAATACTGTCAACACTGCCACTAGCCTGTACCGCAGGCGACTTCGCCGCTGCAGCTGGTTTTCTGAATACCTGCTTAAGGGCCATCCACCCGGCGAGATACTCATCGGTAGAGGTAAACGGGTTTGTCTGCAGGGCAATATAGTCAAGGTAGGCGTAATGCAGATGCCCCATCCCCGCATCCATGTCAGCCAGTACCTTCAGGTTCGCGAAGCGCAGGAGCGCACCAACATCCTCAAGCTCCGCCTGCATAAATTTCCGGTTTCCGTCGCGGAGTTCGCTCAGCGTCGGTCGTTTAAACGGCATATTAACGTTGCTCCCATATCCAGTAAAACCTGAATTCCTGCCAGTCCTTCCCCGGTGCCTGATAGCGGATAATGAGATTGAGCCGGTCAGGCAGGACAATCCTGGCAACAGGAATAACCTCGCTGACAACACCATCAACCTTTAACCAGTTGAGCGCTTCACTCGAGTATTCCTCCGCTTTTTTTGCGACATCCGGGGTCAGTTTTTTCCGCCGTAGCAGCCACAGCCGGGATCCCAGTTGCGATTCCTCCCCGGAATCCCCCCACCAGCCGCGGCGATCGCTGTCCTCATAATCATCGTCAGCCCTTGCCAGCCTGTCAGTAAACAGGCTGTCCAGTATTGCAGTCTGTAAATCGTTCCCCGTGGTGAGTTCACCCAGCCCTTTCTGCCAGTCAGCAAACATCTCATCCACATTCCAGAATGAAGCGATGTCACTCATGTCACCTGATCCTCTGTTTTTTGGCTGCGGATATTGTCATTGCCACTCTGGGCATTTTTAACCACATGATCGTGGTCATTATGTGCATCCCGCAGCTCTTTCAGTGTTCGGGTATTGGTTTCACAGTTATCAACAATGTCACCTGTGCATCTCAGGATCGGGGTATTTGCAAGGATCCCCTGGCTGGCATTGATGGTCACGTTAGTGGCGTTATTGACCTCAACATCCTGGCCCTTTGCATCCAGGAAGATCCCCTTCTCCGTCAGGAGAATATTAAGGCCCCACTGGTTATACATGACCGTTTCGCCCGATTTCAGGCCTGTATGACGGAACCCCTGGTGGTTGGACGCAATTACCACCGCGCTGGAACGATCACCGCCAATAAAAGCCAGAACCACATCAGTCCCGGCAGGCAGGCCGGATGAAAAGCCAAATTCTGCCATCCGCGGTGCGCTGGCCACCTCCAGCGGAGTCTGGTACTGGATTGACTGCACCACCCCACCATCTTTCATGGCCGTGATCCGGCCAATCCCCAGCATGCCGGCAATCCTGGTCGCTGCATGTTTAAAGAGTTGCTTCATGTGTTAAATCCCGCCAGGTTCTGGTAGAAGGCATATGGCTGAACGGTGAATGCTTCAGGCGGCATCAGCGTCATGCGTGCATGGGTGCCGTAGTCATCGCGCATATAGGTGACTTCTGCCAGCAGCAATTCAGTCTCCGGCAACCGTAACGTGGGAAGATCAACGGGGATCAATGTGTTTGGTTCCCACAGTTTCCCGTTTTTATCCCGCCAGGAATCGATGGTTACCGAGAGCTGTTTTGAACGTCCGTACCGACGGTTCATTTCCCAGTCGATCGCACTTTGTGCCTGTTGAGTAGCCATCAGGGTACTTTCCACAATCGATATATGTTTTCGGTACCGCATACGGGCGGCCTCCGGATCTCTCGCCGTTGCCAGAGTCACAGCGTCATAGGCCGTATCAGGCGAATACCCTGCAATTGGAGAAACGCTCATTGATACACCGACATAATCTGAAAACCTGTCGGCCATCGATTTGCGGTAGTACGCCTGTTCGACATTGACCCCTTCGGCTATTCCACTCGCCGCACGACGTGTTCCCACCCGGGTCAGTAACAAATTTCCATCGGGCTGATCGTAGTAAAGCAGAGCAGACCATCTGGCCACCCGATCGATGACTTCTTGCGGAGACTCCCCCCAGTTCAGAGTGAACTGGGGTACCTTCACAAGTTCATCAACATCCGTGGTTACGGTGATGCCATAGTAGGATGCCAGGCGAGAAGCAATTTCAAGCGCATTACTGGCATTAATGACGTTGTTAGGCCACTCGGCTGAGCAATCCACCAGGTCCTGACATTTGCTCCTGCCCGTGGCGCGGACCTCATGGCGGGAGCGCGATAGTGCGGGTTCCCAGTCATCCACATATCCCGTCAGCGTCAGATCATCTCCGATACGAACTTCACAGGACATGCCCTCTTCAACGAGCTGACGATCTTCGTTGCCAGGGAAGTAATCCATCAGCCCAAGATCGAAATCAGAGGGAAAACGCTCAATCCCCCGCGTTACCCGGACAGAATCCCAGCCTTCGATGATTTTGCCGTCGACCGTCAGAGAAACAACATCCAGATCGCTGTCTGCATTCATTGCCTCAGTACCTTCATGGTTGTCGGCATAAACGCCGGATGGGGTACGCGCGCTTCCTGCACCAGTTCATCTGCACGGGTGGCATCCTGGTATAATCGGTTTGCCAGCGTCAGCGCCGGAAGCGGCTGAGCGGTGGTAACCTGAAGAAGCTCGCTCAGACCAGAAGCGCGCTCACTCATCGTGGAAAGGAATGCCGATCTGACGGCGAGAAGCGCGTTATACGTATCATCGTCAGCGCGGTCTCCAGCCAGAACCAGCGCCGTATCCAGTTGCACAGAAACTCGTTGAGTTAGCTCTTCTGCCTCGTCTGTACTGGCAGGTCTGGAGTCCGCAGCTGCACTGGTCATGGCACCAGTACATAGCACAACAATCAGCGTGTTCATGGTCGCCGAAATCGCTTTGCTGCTGTCGGACTGCTGGTACTCCGTGCTGATTGAATTAGCCAGTTTTTCCAGCGCTGTGATTCGGTCATTAACGCTGCCGGCGCTGTTAAGAATTGCGTTTACCACGTCGGCGACGCCCTGGACAAACTCATCAGGTGTGTTGGAGATGCTAAGCTGGCTCGACCTGTCGGTAACATTTTTCCGGTCCATTACCGACTGGGCTGTTACCTTGTCAGCCAGTGCTCTCTCATCATCCACATCAGCAACTGACGATTTGCCAGCAACAGCAGAGGAACTACCGCCCACAGAGCCTTTACTGTAACGTCCGTACCGGGTATTCCCGAACGTGGAGTTCAGGACATTGCTGAGATTCGTGACCTGACTGATGGTGCTGTCAACCATGTTAGTCCAGAACGTGACCGTGCCTCTGATGGTGTTTATAGCCTGTGTGACACCGCGGATTTCACTCTTAACTCTGGCAATCGTGCTCAGCACAGCAGTGCTGACCAGTTTCAGATAGTTGGTTTTCACCGTGGCGCCTGCAACGGTACTGCCCGTGACAGCAAACACTTTAAGCCCTGATTCAATTGCCATCAGGGTAAATTCAAATACTCGCCCGTTCTCCATCGAACCGGAAATACGCAAACCATTCTCAGGGATGGAAACCGTTAATTCGCCCAGTGTCGGATGGACGAGCGTACCGCTACCTTTTTGTTCACAGGCTTCAATTAATGACTGGCGCTGTGTGATGGCATCGCCGCCACCATAAACCTGGCTGTTCTGAATCAAAAAACCGCGAATAACAAATCGCCTTGTTGCTCGACCGATATCCTCTATCCAGGCTGTATCACGGTAGGGATATTCATGTACCGCCTGGCGTCGGCCGTGGCTTCCTTCCTCAGCAACAATTGCAAATGGCACTCCTCTGAATGAGCTGGGCCTTAACTGCCCCTGCCAGTCATCGCTGGCATCACCGCCCATCAGGGATGTTATTGCATTCTGGATAATTGGCATCTCACCTCCGGAAATAAAAAAACCGCCATATCGGCGGTTTTTTTACTTATTTATGTCACATTGCTGAATTTAGTTCCGATAGTTTTTTCTTCATCGAGTCAGTGTCTGATGCAGGGAATGAAATAAATTTAGTATCGGAGAGATAAATATCTAATGGTGCACCTGTAAACACTAATCCATTAAAATATTTCTTTCCCTCTTCTGTTTTTGGTTGGATTATCCCGCTACTCTGCCCAAGGCAAATAGATATCATTTTTACATATTTCCCTGCGATTTTTGCTGGAGAAATATCTCTTATTTTGGGGTTGCTGTATTCATGTATACCATAGCACGAAGATTCAGCATCGGTGTTTGGTCGAAAATCAAGAATTGACACCTGACCAGTTGACGAGTTTGTAACAGCGAGAGCAAACTCAAAAGCATCCATACCTCTGCTATCCTGCTTCAGTGTTGGTATGCCATTGGGATACACCCACTTGGCTAAACTCTGCGACTGAGCAGCATAAGGTATAATTAAAAGAGATAGAGACAAGTAAGCTGTAATCTTTTTCATAGAAATATCCAAGCGCTGTGTTGAATTAAAATCTTACATTCACACCTTATACCATCATCTTTTAATAAGCCATGGGTAACGTTATCCGTCCGCCATTCTGGGTATTGAACTCCTTCCTGCCACCTTTGCCGTCGACCAGGGTGATTTCAAGCTTCATCTTCTGATCTTCAACAGCGCTTTTAAATGAGCTGGTAAGCTTATCGGCAAAAGCCTGATTTTGGTCTGCGTTAGGCTGGGTGGGCTGGATAATCCCAGTGCCTGTAGATTTATTATTAACCTCACTATCTGGGTAAGCCGAATCATCACTAGGTTGAACAGGTAGGTTGATACCGATACCTGCTGATTGCTCATTGGCTTGGTTTTCTGGGATAGCATCGCGGGTTAGTGGTTCTTCATTAATTATTTTCTGATAGTGTCCAAGAACCGCCCCAGGATAAGCCTGGTTCTGCGGCCCCCAGCGGCTAGTATCATACCCCCCGTTGTAATAACGAAGCGCCAGCGGAATATTACCGCCTGAGCTTTTCAGGTTTTCAGCCATGATTTTTGCCCCGGCCATAATGTTCTGACGTGGGTCAGTCCAGTCTGTAACCCCAGTCGAATTAAAATTTGACGGCATAATTTGCATCAATCCTTTCGCGCCTGCTCTACTGATAGCTTGAGAATTTCCACCAGATTCTTGAGTCATAATGGCTTTCAGCAGACGGGGATCAACACCGTATTGCAGGCCAGCTTCATTCAGTAAGTCATCATACTGGCCATTCTGGCGGTAAGGCACATATTTGCTCCCGGCAGTCCGTGGGGCTGTTACTGCAGCCATGTCATTTTGTAACTGAATCGCAGAATCTGCCGCGCGGTAATTTGCATCGTACCGCTTTCTTACAGCATCAGTCATGAAACCCGCGTCAACCTGTCCACGTTCACTACGGGGCAAACTGTTATATAGCGTCTTATCATTCTGAATTCGTCGTAACTTTGCAGCATCATCGCTGTTGATAAAACCGAGAGCATGAGACAGGCCGGTAAAGTCACCGTTAGTAAACAGATCAGTAACACCTTCGAGGCCGTCTTTGACCGAACCATCCGAGAGAATGGTCTTGAGTGCCTTGTTTTTTGAACGTTGCCACAGCCCATCCCAGGATGCGCTGAGCTCATTCATTGTGCCGTTCACTTCACTCAACTGCTGGTTCAGCGCCGGATCCACAGTCAGACCAAATTCATCCGATTTTGCCAGCAGCTTTTTCATACGCTCGCCTTCACGCATTAGCGCCAGCAATTCGGGTGTCAGCCCAAGTGCATCGGCTGTGGATTTCTGCTGTTCAGGTCTCAGGGTTGGGAAAATTTTTGCAATAGACTCCAGTGTTTTAAGGGTATTTACTGACCCATCGCTGTTTTTTTGGATTTGCGCACCAATTTGCGCCATCGCGGCCATAACCCCCTCGTTTTTACCGCTGGCAGCCTCATTGAATGCTTTGAAAATACCCTCTATTGATGCATTAGCGCTCTCGCTGTCTGCTCCAAGAATACGCATAGCCCCGGAAAGTCGGGTAAAATCGTCAACGCGCATCCCCGCATTTTTTGCCGAGACATCGAGGTTATAGGCCTGACGGGATGCCTCCCGAAAACCATAAGCGACCTGTTTCAGCCCGTATCCGGCAGCACCAACCAGCCCCAGTGTACCCATCTTGCCCGCGAGCTCCCCCACCATTTTCAGCGGGGGAACCATATCGCCGATGTACTGCACGTTATCCCGCGCGCTCTTCGACATATTCTCGAGGCGCGAAATAAAACCATTCAGTCCGTCGGCTGTTTCCTGACCGCCTAACTTGAGCCCTTCTTTGGTTTTATCTAGCTTCGGCTCCAGGTCACGGACAGCCTCATTAATGCGGTCTATAGCCTCGCTAACCTGGTCGCTGGCCACCAGCTCAAAATCAAAAGAATTACTCATCGTCGTCAGGTTTCCTAAGCTTGTTTATCCGGGATGCCTGCGCCACCCACCATTTCAGCCGGGCGCGGGTCATTCCCCACGCCCTGTCCTCAGACCAGCGGAAATAGAAGGTGACGTCAGCGGCCATCTCCTGCCAGGTTGTCAGGGCTTCCAGGTCAAAAAACTGAGCAGATACTCCTCACACTTACGGAAGTCGAGAAAATCCATCGGCTGCAGCACGCTTTCACGCGTACCGGAAACCAGCGCAATAAGCAGGCGCATCGCCGCGAGCGACGTTGACGCAGCCTGTTTCTCATAAAACTGCTCCGCCTGACTTAGCGTGGGCGCTTTCAGCTCCAGTTGCGTATAGGTGGTCTTCTCCGCAGCATCATCCAGCGCTACGGTTAAGGGAATGGTTTTAACGCGTTCAATCTCAGCCATCTTAGTTCTCCGTTACGTCGCGGCCTTCCCAGCGAACATCAAATACTGCATCTTCGCTTTCCACTTCCTGGACGTTGACCGTCCAGAGTGAACGGCCAATGATAGTTTTCCCGTTAGCCAGCTCGGCGATCACGTTGACGTTCGTCTGCTGGTTAAAGCCCTGCACATTCGTTCCGCCACTGTCACGCAGTCGGGCAGAAATGTATGGCGCCACAGGTTTTTCCTTATATCCGTGCACACCATCCATCCCTGTCAGGGTGGTACGGTTTACGGTGGCAGCCTGATATTTAAACGAGCCCTCCACCATTACCGTCACACCGTTAACAGTGACATAGGCGGTTCCCGCCAGGCGGTTAGTAGTATCACCTGCCATCGTTTAAGCTCCTGTTGATTCAGCCCGCGTGCGGAACTGATTGAGCAGCGCGAAAATGCGCAACTGGTTCATGAGAGTTCCCGGCCACAGCACATCGACGCGGTTCGGATTTTTGGCGTTCTGCTCGACGATGATGTTTTTTGCGAATGCCTCCGCATCCTGTGCATAACCGTTCCATACCAGAGTCTGGTACTCGGCAATCTGATCGGCCTTGATGATGTTTGGCGTGACGATCGCCGCGCCAGGTGCAAATCGGGTCCCGTCCGCAGCAAGCTTCATGCGGCCAAACTTGCTGGTCACCGCTGTTCGCAGGTAGCGGGTCACAAACATCAGGCTGAACAGCGTCTCCACTTCCAGATAACTATCATCTGCATCGCCGTAGCTGTTTTTCTGGTAGGTGGTGATCAGGTTTTCAATGCGCACCGTGCCATCATCGTCGACCGTAAATGTCGAAATGCCGCTGTACAGCAGATTGTTACGCTCGGTCAACTCAAAGCGATCCTGCAGTTCTGGCGCAAGTATCCCCTGAACAGCGAGCGACTGTAGCGGGCGGCCCGGGTCATTACGCAGACTCACCGCCGCTGCACCGGTGTAAGCTGCAGACCATGCCCAGGAAGGGGACGGCGATTTATTTACGCCCAGCAGGGTCTCATGCTGGTTATTGCGCAGCTCACCTTTGGTACCGAGCTGGGCGTAAGTCCCGGTGGTGGTACCAAAGGAATGACCATAAAGCTGCTTGTCCCATGCCCAGCGACCGCCAGTGTCTGACAGGAACTCCTTCATCACATTCAACGAGGTTGTATCGTCGTAAGGGTTGATGATGAAATCGAATGTCCGATCCTGCAGGTTAGCCAGCGCGCCGGTAATATCCGGAGCCCCGGCTCCGTTAGACATAGCAGTAATCGTCAGTTCCAGGCCTGCAGGTGTCGACTCGCCTCCCGGTAAGCCGAGGAAGTTCAGGCGAATGTCGATCCCGTTACCCGTAGCACCAAGGTTCTTCGCGGTCAGGGTTACGGTATCCGTAGCCGCGCTGGCGGTTACAGGTAGCGTGGTTTTTGCGTTAATCGCCGCGGCCAGAGAGGTGGCGATCGCTGTCACCGTATCTGTTGCTACAACGGTCAACTGAATGCGCTCACCAGCAATATAAAGGGAGATCACTCCGGTTGCCGTCGGTGCGCTGCTCACTTTAATGGTGCCGGTTGCAGCCACCATGGAATCGGAGTCTTCCTCCAGCGGCAGGATCCAGACTTCGGCTGCGGTATCATTTTTCTGATACGCCGCCATCATGGCCTGCAGAATTCCCCCTTTTCCGGTCAGCTCACCGACGGTATCCGAAGAGGAAACTCGCTGCGGAATACCTGGGGGGGTTGAGCCGGTACTGAGCATCCCACCGATAAGCAGAGTGCGCTGCGTGGCAGTGGCGTTATTCGCCATTGAGTTATCAAACTCAACGAAGAAAAGCCCTACCCGCAGGTTATCGGGAACACGAGCGAAAGGTACGGTCATTCATTTTCTCCCGCTTTTTTAGGTAAGGATTGTTTCTCTGGCGCGCCCTCATCCTTTTTAGAGAGGATCACGTCCCCATCGCTCAGACGGCGACGCCAGAAAATATTGTCAGGTACTTCAGCACCCTCTTTAGGCAATGGGGTGCCCTTGACGGGGCAGCGAACGCTGAGCCCGTTGTTCGGCTTTACAAACATGGATTACTCCTGAAGATTGAGGCTGATACCCGGTTTAACTGTGCCGTCTGGCATGTCGACCGCAATATCCATGCCCTCAAGGGGAACCGACTGGACAGGATAAAAATCTTCCGGCCCCTGGTAATGCTCTATGTCGATCTCAAAAAGAAGCTGCCCCATATGGGCCTCTCCGTCTGAATCAACATTGATGGTTGAACGAACTTCCGCGTATTTCTGAATGTTCCGCGTCAGTTCGTAGCTGTTGATCACCGCGCGCTCCACCTGCTCGCGAAGGCTTTCAAGCGCCAGCTCTGCCCGCATGGCTCCATCATCCACTGTATCGCCGTCATACTCCTGAACGCGCCCAGTGATCCTGACAGTGGTGAGGGTAGTAAAAGCAGGGGTATTACGCCCCTGTGATTTTTTCTGTTCAAAAGGCGTCTGAACCAACAACACAGGATACATATCAGGTGAAGTTGACCAGTCGCGTGGTGAGAATACGCGGTCACCCGCGCTGGTTGTCCCGGTTAGTGTAGTGACAACCATTTGCCGTATCGCTGCTGCATTCATCGCGGTTTTACCACATTGAGGACAAGACGAGATCCGCCATGACTGTCGGGTTCGACGTTTGACACAACAAATAACTGATTGATGATGTGACCACCGACCGTCTTTATAAATACTCGGTCAGATACAGCAGGTTGCGATTTACCCAGCTTGCGAAATTCAGCATCGCGCACACCCAGCATCGGGCTGGAGGTGTTAATTTCTGAATCGCCATCAAGGTTTTCAGCAATCTGCGCATAACCACGGTCAAAAATCCCGTTAATTGTAAAAGGAGTACCGTTACGTGGACGGTACTCGTGCTCATCGCCAAAGACATCATGCAGCGGACTCAGAAGATGAGAATCCCAGTCCACGCCCATGTCATTACCCTGTCGTAACTGAAACTGATGGCTGAGAAGCAAGAACTCGCTTACGAAGCACATCAACATCAGCAATAACGCCGGACTGCAGAAGACGCTCAGCATCTTTGCCGGTTACAGGGATGCGCATATTTTCGCGGTACATCTCCCCATCATGACGAATGCAATTCCCTTTCAACACCACATACTCCTGC
This sequence comes from Enterobacter sp. SECR19-1250, assembly GCF_013391025.1. Classification (NCBI taxonomy): domain Bacteria; kingdom Pseudomonadati; phylum Pseudomonadota; class Gammaproteobacteria; order Enterobacterales; family Enterobacteriaceae; genus Enterobacter; species Enterobacter sp. SECR19-1250. Next base: position 90,911 of record NZ_JACASJ010000003.1, read on the forward strand.
GATTCAGTGTCTTCGGATTTTTCGTCACCACCATCGTCATCAACAGACGATTCGGCATCATCTGTTTTGCTCAAAGGCTGTTTTACCTGGGTGTTATCGCCCGCATTCAGGTCGTCAACACTTAGGCCATCTTTGGCAGATCCTTCTGCATTCAGATCATCAGCCAGCCCGGTATTAGGTTGTTTTGCCATATCAGACCACCGTTGCGCAGAGGGATGCATTTACCCGGCTCGGAATAACCAGCGGGGAGGATTGCATCAGGATAAGACGCTGGGCTGGATCTTCTTTCACCCAGGATTTTGGCGCATAGGCCAGCGGACCGTAGTTGAAAGCCGGGTCCAGGATAACGCCAAAGGCGCGGGTCCCCATCAGATCGGCCCCACTCATAATGACAGCGCCATCGGGGATCATAGGCTTCTCGACGTTGTCCAGCGGGTCAATAAACCAGTCGTTATATAACCAGAGGTCAAAGTTACCCCAGCGCCCTTTATAAATTGCGCCCTTCATCGCCTGTGGGCCGGCGTTAATTTGGTTACCAAACGGGCTCAGCGCCGGGAATGTAATGGCGTTATCCTTGATGGTGGTATCCAGTCGGAATGCACGCCATGACTTATTCGTAAAGACCAGATCCGTGGCTACAGAGCCTGACTCTTTCAGGAAAGTAGTCTGCCAGATTTCAATGTCATCTGATGGCTGGGTATTGTTAGCGCCAGCTGCAACGGTCAGTGGCCATTTATCCGAGCCGCTAAGAGTGATGGTTAGATCCGAAGCACGACCGAAATCCACCACCTTAGTTTCATAGCCCTCCCCGGCGACGGTTACGGTCCCGGACACCAGCGCACTGGCCGCCATCCATTCCAGACGACGGTTGATCATGTCAATCTGGTCAGCCATTTCAAACTGAAGGTTCAGCATTTCGCGCTCGGCAGCGGTATATTCCCCGCCAATACGCTCACCAATCTGGCGACGGATAGGTTTGCGCAGGTCCGGCGCGCGCTTATCTTTGATGTATGCCGGTTTGAAGGTATTGGTCTGGTATTTACGGGATTCGACCAGCTTACCTTCCACCAGCGGGGAGACGAACGGCGCCATACGACGCAGGCCGACATCAACATCAATCGCCACTTCTTCAGTCTCGTAAGTCACGACATTCGGGAAGAAGCGATCAAGCAGCCAGTTCTGGCTGGTTTTCAGGTTAGGAACAACCTGCACCAGCACGCTGGTATCAAAAATATTTTCCATATTCAGTCTCTTGATAGTGCCAGCCGCAGCTGGCAAAAATTTTAAACGAGCCAGCCCCTGCCGATTAAAGCATTCGTCAGGAGAGCCGTGGGGGAAATCAGGAGGTGGTTACAGGTGCCTGGTCACTGTCTTTCAGGAAGATAGCCAGCGGTCGGAGCGCTTTTTTCAGGTCAGCTGTCGTCCAGGAGTTATCAAAAATAATTCGGTGCTGGTTGAATTCCCCCATCAGATACAGGCCGCCGTTCTGATCGGAAGACGATGCATCAACATCATCAACCAGAATAGCAACGGGTACCTGACTGCCATCTTCAGCCGTTTTCACACATTGCGTGTATTTCCCGCTGGCAGCCACCAGGCCCAGGACCGTACCACGCTTAAAGGCACCGCCCGTAATGATCCCGGTGTCAGTCACCAGCTGGAGCGTGCCAGCGACAAGCTGATCCGGAATAAACAGCGCGCTCTTCATGCCAGGCGCAAACGCATTCTGACCAAACTGATCCATTATTTCTCTCCTCTTGTGGAGTTGTAGAGGCCGGTCATTTTACTTACCAGCGCAGACTTTCCGGTCTCTTTCCGTCCACTATCCGGGTTAAGCCGAACCTGGTGGCTTTCCTGCATACGCTGATCGAGAGAGCGTTTGCGGGGTGGCTGCGCTGATGCTGCTGCCGGAGCCGAAGAGGCCAGGACGTTAATTGCTGCTGCAGAACTCATCCCGGTATTGAACGCCAGTGACGCGGCCAGGGAAGGATTCGCGGCTGCATGCTTACTACCGAAGATACGGGCGCAGCGCTTACGCTCTGCACTACGCGCCTGTCGGGCTGACTTACTTTCTTTTGGGTCATCACCGTCTTCATCTTCTTCTGCTTCAGGATCGTCGTCTTCTTCGGAGGCTGTCTCTTCCTCCTCTTCTTCCGCAGTTTCCTCTTCTTCCTCTTCTGCGGTCTCCTCTTCCTCTTCTTCTTCAGCACGACGGGCTTTCGCTTTTTTGGCTTTTTTATCCTCTTCTTCCTCTGAAGCGGAAGCGCCAAGACCCATAAGATGAGCAAAACTAAACGGTTTTTTCTTTGCCATTTCAGGCTCCTGTTTTTTCAAGTAAGTTTTTGAACGCAGCGTCAGGAGGACACACCTCATCAGCCAGTCCAATTTCAACGCCATCAGCAGCCATAAAACAGGCGGCCTGGGTACTTTTTATAACCTTTGCGCTAATCCCCCGGTTTCTGGCGACGGTGTTCACAAACAATTCGCCCATGGTGTTAATGTCCTGCTGAATGGCGGCCAGCGCTTCATCTGACAGCTCTCTCAGCGGCGAACCTTCAGCCTTGCGGGATCCATAGGTGATGATCGTAACTTTAAGACCGTCATCTTTAATCCGCTGCGTCCAGTCAAGGTGCATGGTAATCACACCCACAGAACCCACGCCGCCGGTGCGCGGAACAGAAATCCGGTCCGCTGCGCTGGCAATGGCATACGCAGCGGAATAGGCGCTTTCCGTCAGAATGGCATGGATAGGCTTTTTCCCCCGGGATCCGTAAATGACATCAACCAGATCGAAGCAGCCGGCGACCTCGCCGCCGGGTGAGTCGATATCCAGGCAAATGCCCGAAATGTCGGGATCTTCCATCGCAGTAAGAAAGGCCTGACGAATGCCGTCATATCCTGTCATGCCACTGTACGGACGCAGACTGCCCAGTTTTTGTACCAGCGTTCCGCATATCGGGATTACGGCGACGCCCAGCACATTGTCATAACCCGGATCACGACGGGATTCCCGCCCCTGGTTATCGTCATATCCGTACCAGTCATCCTCCATGGCAAGAGAAGATTCGATTTTACTGATACCAAATCGGTCCATTACGGATGCCATGATGACTTCGGCTTTACTCGGGTGCAGCGCCAGCGGGGTATTAAATAATCGCTGGGCCAGATGGGGTAGATTCACTTTTCCTCCGGGTCGGTAATGGTCTGGCTCGCAAACTGGTCAGCCTGTGCCCAGCTCGGAAGCGGTAATCCGCGTTTAAGACATGACTCAATTTCTCTCTGGCGCTGATCAAGCACTTCTTCCCAGTCTTCACCGACGTTTTCACCCACCTCAATCTCGAGGGTGGAAAGTCCGGCATCCAGACCAAGAATGGCGCCTTTTTTCTCTGCAACCGGATCCACCCAGCCGCGCCCAGGCCCCATCCAGCGCGCACGGGAATACGCGGCTCTGGCGTCAACAAAATCAGGTGCGCCTGCGGGCAGGGGTAAATCCTCATTGTCGTGAACTTCTTCAACAAAGGCGGTGAGAATGGGCTGAGCGAAGCCGGTAGAAAAATCGTCCCGGCGGCGAGTCAGTGTTTTCCATGCCTCCAGCAACGAGGAGCGTGCAGAACTGTAGTTAACGTCAGACCAGTCCTGGGTGACCTGCTGTGGGGACAACCCTGTTCCTGAAGAAAAATTACGGAGAACAGCAGATTCGAAGACTTCAAAATTGCTGTAGGGCCGCGCCGCGTTAACCGTCGTGATTTTCTCACCAGGATAAAGAATGGGCATTCGGGCACCATTCTGAAGTGTCAGACGCCGATCGTTATGGAACTCAACACGCCCGTCCTGATAAGTGCCTAACTCTGATTCGTCATAGGTCTCACCCAGGGCAGACTGAACCATCGCAGGGTCATAGGGTGACTCAATGTATGCGGCGAATATGGCATTAAGAATTGCTGCCTCAAGCTCGCTCTGGTCATACTTCACCAGCATTTTCAGACGCTGAATAACCGGAGTCAGGATGCCGTTACCGCGGTGCTGCGCGCCACGCTCATGATCAAAATCGTGAACCACATGCGGGCGGCCCCAGTCAGTTTCACGCGGGATGCGCTGCCACGTCATGGTTTTAGCCCCGCTCCACCAGTCACCGATATGGGCCTCCCTGATGTGGTAAGCAACCGGCGCACCGTCCGCATCAATTTCAACGCCACCACGGACATTTGGCATATCGAAATTCTGCTGAGGGTTACTGAGGCGGTCAGGATCGACAATCTGTACCGTGGTGGCGTAACGGCCTCTTCCGGGACCAAGCCTGTCAGTTCTGTACTGGAGAATGGCCAGAGCATCCCCGTCAATAAGCTTGTGACGAAATCCCAGGCGTAACATCTGCGACACGGTGAGTTTTCGTTCAACATCACAATACCGGCCAGGATCGTTACTCCAGGTCCGCCAGTGCCCGTCCAGCGCTTTTCCGTACTCTTCCGCCCAGGACGCATCAAACGCTTTGTTTCCGGTGATCATTCTGAGAACACGGTAATCGGGTTTCATTATGGGCCGGAAGTTGGCACCAACCGCATTATCCAGCAGACGCGTTACCGCACCGTTTGCCCAGCCGTCATTACGGACCAGATCGCGTGCGCGGGACACGATGCGATCCCGGTAGATATTAATTTCATTGTCCGGCGACCACAGCGCGGGTTGCCAGTTAGCCAGTTGATCGCTGAAAGAGTCAGCCGCGTCATAAGGTACGCGGCTCCCCCCCACCAGCATAGAGGGACGCTGCTGTCGCAACGGCTGCCCATCAGAGCCCAGTATCTGTACTTTATTCATCAGAATCTAAACCTCGCTGGTTTCCGGGGACGAGAGATAATCCCCAGTTGCGCCTGCAGAAGTTGAATCAGGGCCAGCAGATCAGCCAGGGTGCTTTGCTGATAGGACACTGATCGTGTCCCGTCTCCCTGCGTATAGGAAAACGAAACACCGTGGCTCCCGGTTGCTAAATCAATGTACGCCTGCTGAGCTTTCGCAAGTGCATCTCTGAGCTGATCGTCAGTCATTGCGCCAGCAAGCAGGCTGGTGTTCCGGTTGAACATGATTTTCCTTATTTCGGCAGGAGTTGCGATATTCGCTTACGTTTGACCGGCGTTGGTTCTTCAATAACCGCACCCGGCAGCTCGTAATTGATTTTTTCTTCCTGTCCAACTGGCGCTGGCAGGAACTTATCCGGATCGGCTTCGAGGTTGGCGGCCCGGACGTTGAGTTTTAACCCCATATGTTTGAGACCGCACAGCGCGGCATAGCTGTAAACGAGGCAGTCAAGCGCCTCGTTAGCACGTCCTGGTATTGCTTCCCAGATACTGTACCTCTGCCCGGAAATGACTTTGTAAACCAGTCGCTCCGCCAGCAGCTGATTGAAGTACCCGAGATCGCGATCATCAGGGAAATGCATATAACCCGCAGCGGCGGCACCAGGTTTGGGTGGCTCAAGATGCAGGCGACCGCGTATCACGTCTTTTGCTGAGTTAACACCCAGAATGACAGGGCGGAAACTGGCTTTGCTTTTCGATGATGGTCGTTTGGTCGGCCAGACAGGATTGCGTTTGCCCCCCTGCGCAGACTCCCCCTTAATTGCCCAGACACGACGGCCAAGGCGCTCTTTGGCGAATTCGTATACCTTCTGCGTATGGTGGCCGCCGGAGTCCATGCACGTTGCCATGATATTCAGGCCGCGCCCGTCACCACGTCGCCAGATCTGTTTCAGGTATGCATCCAGTCGCTTCCAGGGTTCTTCCGTCTCAAGGTCACCATAAATAACGTCATGCGCGACCGACCACGATTCTTCATCTCTCCCCCAGCCGGTGATCGTAATTTCGAAGCGATCGTCCTGGGTATCAACTCCAGCCGTTAACAATGCCACTCCGTCCGGAACGACGGCCGGAAATATTTCCCGGCGCGCCAGCAGAACATCAACAGGGAGCTGTTTCCCATGGTTAGGCCGGTGCGGAAGCCCCATCTGGGTATTCCACCACGCCTGTTCCTTATCCGGATCGCCCTTCGCATCGATATATTTTTTCGCAATATCCGACGGCTTATCTTTTTGCCAGGGGCTGAAAAGCTTGGATGCCTGGTACCCCGCGTGGTGGTTATCGACTGCCTCCTTTCCACAGGAGGGGCAGATTGCCCGATAGACCGCATGCCGCTCCGACTCTGACCATTGCCAGACCTTTTCAACGCTGCCCTCGTCTGCCGCCCGCCAGGCAAGGTCATAATCCATCAGCGGTGAATGCCGCTCCCCGCAGCACTCAAATGGGCGCGTCTGATGCCATCGGATAGTGTGCAGAGCTCTGAGGCGCTGTCCTTCGGACCAGCCACTACCACAGCATTCGCAATAGAGCATCGCCGATTTAGTCAGGTGTTTATCCCCCTCTTTCGGCCACTGAACGTGTTTGAAAAAGTCGGGGAACTGGCGGTGGCCACAGTGCGGGCAAACTACAGATGCCCGGCGCTGATCGGAGTCGGCGTAGCTGTCAGCAATGCGGCTCTCATCCTCCACCGTCGGCGAACAGGCGCGCACAGACAGCCAGGTCAGGCCAAATGTCGCTGTACGCTCTTCGGCCAGCGCAATAGGATCGCCTTCGCGGGTTATCGGGTACTTGTCCACTTCATCCGCCAGCAGGACACGAATCGGACGACGCGCAAGGTTATCAGGGCTACCAGCACCCGCCAGCGCCAGAAATCCGCCAGTGAATGCCTTGTAAAGAATGGTTTCTTTCGAGCTTTTCTGTTTCGAATCACCGATGATTTTACGCAGTACCGGCGTCACCCTTACCAGCGGGCTAATACGCTCTTTCGAAAACTGTTCAGCGGCTTCTTCTTTCGGCTGCAGCAGCAGTATCGGACAAGGATCGAGGTGGGCAAAATAGCCAAAAAGGTTTTCCAGCAGTGCTGTCTTCATCAACTGGGTGCAGCACATTACAGTGATGATATGAACCCCGGACTCCGTCGCGGCAAGCATCGGTCCGCGGGCAATTTCTACCGTCGATGTTTCCCAGTTTCCCGAAGTGCTCCCAGCCTCTTTTGCCAGCTTACGATAGTCATCTGCCCACTGCGGCACACTGATACGCGGCGGGGGTGTCCAGCCTTTGCGGACGCTTAATTCAAGACGCTCAATCTTCTGCCGGGTTAAACTCTGGCTCTCCGAGGACTGAGATGTGTTTGTGGACATGTTCAATCAGCACCTCTGTCATCCTGTCCGCCGGTACATCCAGATCAGCAGCCATTAGCGGCGCCACCCTGGACGGCCAGTTAAGCCAGGCATCACGCTGTTGGCGAAAGGCGTTGAATAAAACCTCCTCGGCTGCTGTCAGCTCAATAAGCTGGCCGCTGTCTTTTTCATACTGCAGCTTTGCCTGCAGGGCCATGTAATTCTCGCGGATACGTCCCGCTTCCTCTCTCGAAAGATCTGCCCCTTCAGTGAGCATTATCTGGCGGACAGTTTTATTGATTTCATCACCGTCATCATCGTTATCGCTGACGACGGGAGTTTTCTTTTTCTTCGCGTTCGAGGCGCGCGGGTCTTTGCCATCGCGGTTTTTCTTCAATGCCGCATCGCTGGCCTCTACGTCAATCAGGTCTCCGTCCATCACAATGAAGCGCCCAGCTTTAATCCACCGGCCAATTGTTTTGCGATCCACACCTGAATGTTGTGCGTACTGACTCTGGTTCATCGTTGTCATGGGACATCACCTGGGACATTTTCTGGGGTGGGACATTCGCCTGGGACATTTTTGCCATGTCCCACCAGAATGTCCCACTGGAATAAACTGGAATAGCCAGAGCTGGCGAGGTGTCCGTAATGATCGCCAGAGGTGGGACATGGGACACAAATCTGAAAGTTGTAGCTAGGAAAACACCGCGGCGCGCAATGCCCGTGCCTTACAAAAGGCTCAGGAAGGACCCAAAACCCCTGGGGGGCTATCTGGCCGAGCTAATCGCCTCAGCAATCGCCTGGTGCAGCGCTGAGGGTAATAATGCGTTGGCCATGGTGTTTGCTCTGTCCATATAGCCGAGCGTTGGTTTAACCGGAAGAGCGTCACCAAACCGAATGAGCAATTTTGGTGCAGGTTGCTTAATCTTATCCCTGCGCGTGCCGTTCGGAGAACGCTTTGCCCGCTTCTTCGCTTTTTTGGTTTTGGGCTTTTTTCGCTGCCACACGGCATTCACGCCGCCAACGTCACCAATAAATACGTTTGGCTTTGCTTTAAGCTGAGAGAGCTTATTACGCGGTAGATTGCCGTATTTATTGAGCTTTATGTCTTTCGGGTTAAGCAAAGCACTACCATTAAGCTTGTGCTCTCCGCCGAACTCGAAGGGTTCAAGGTAACCAGCAGCAGTATCACGAACAAACACCTTTGCACGAAGGTTGTTTTTTCTGGCACCAACCGACCCTACCGATTTAACTGTAAAAGGTGTTGGATTATCCAGATGCCGCTCAAATGCTGTTCTTTGGGCTGACTCAATCTGGCGAACAACTTTAGTCATCGCCTGGGCAGTCGCAAACGGTATCTGCTTCTGCAACTGCCTTAACTGACTGGAAAGGTCTTTAAGCGTCGCCATAACAGTCTCCCTAACTAATGCCACTACGATGGTCTGCCCATGGTAATGACAATAAATATGGTGATTTTCATTGATTATCGAGAAAAAAACCCAATATCTTTTCTTCGATTCAGCCCTTAAAAGGAAACTAATATGAGCTACTCACAAGCAGAAAAGTTACAAATCCTTATGATGTGCGATATTTATGAAAAGTTAGGTATTGAGAACAGCTATAACCCTGAAATAATTCGAACAGCAATCGATACTGGAAACTACTGGGCCATCGAGTGGGCTTATCAAGATTTGTCAACGGGTGCACCAACCCCACCTGAAGTTACTTTCGTATGTGATGTCCTAGATATGTTCGGCTTATTACAATATACATACGAAAATTTGACTGACATTCAAAAAGAAAAATTACTAAAAGATGTTAGCAATTTCAATTACAAGCACGATGTGATTTTCAGTGGATTCGACTGGAACAATGAAAGTGAGTACGCAAGTATTACAAGAATGTTCGAATTACTTGACCGTTTTAGTACTCAAAACATTGTAAAAAACTCTCATTCCCCACGCATAGCAATTTATCAGCGTATGCTTAATGAGTTCTTACCAATCAGAAAAGATTTTATTCATGACGTAGGAATCCCATATGATGGCTTTTGCGCAATTCTAAACGCTCGAGTTCATCCTTCCAATCGCTGATTTGGTTGCACTGCGATCAACCTTAGTCATCGCAGTGCATACTTATCATTTATGCTGATAACTTCTTTTCCGCTCTACTTCGCAGTTCATGCTATTCACATATAAATTTATTCCGTGATTTATCTGCAAATAGAGTTACGATTCATTTTCTATCCTGCTCGATTTGACGTATACCCGCGAAATTATTATTGCCCTTCTCAATCACTCCCAGCAGCGGCTTAATCCACAAAACAGCTTGGCAATACGTCATTGGGCTGGCGGCAGCGGCACGATCATCGGCTGAGTCAGGTCTGTTGGTATCGGTGTGCATGGCGCTGGTACGTAAACGGTGCGCGTATTCGAGCAACCCGCCAGCGATATCAGCAGGAACAGGCAGATCACAAGTTTTTTCACGGCGGAGTATCTCCCGGTATTCGGTTACAGTTTCTTCAGTGCTGATGTCGATCAGGGAGTTAAGCCTGTTGGCATGTTCTGCAACCTGATTAAATCGATTGAAGTTGAAAGCCTGAGTAGCGATCACCTGCCCCTGCAAGGCATTGTCATTTCGAAGAACGTCGTTATCGCTCTGTAGGCTACTGGCGTTTGAGCAACTTTTGACGAGGGCGACTGACAGACCTGCAATGACTACAACCAGGACCGCGAAGAGATTAAATTTCACTGTTCTATCCCCCAGCACACCAGCGCGCTTTCCTGGTCCCGTCGCTCGACCTGACCATAGCAGCCGTTCTTCTGGCCTTTGGTTAATCGACAATCACGGCCACCATCTTTGATCCACCAGCGGATTGCTTCACACGCCCCTTTACGATCACCGGCGTTGATGCGTTTATAAAAGGTCGAAGGAAAGCATTTACCAGGACCAATGTTGTACGGGCAGAATGAGGCAATCCCCGCTTTCTGAGGTTCGGTCAGTGGTACCTGGATATTGCGGTCGACCCAAGCCAGCGCCTTGTTCAGCTCGCTGGCGTTCACCTGATTACATTTCTCTGGCGATAGCCTCATACCTGGGGTAACAGGCTTGCCGTCAACCGTGGTAGCTCCCCGGCAAATCGTCCAGATGCCGCTGCCATCTTTGTACGCTGTAAGGCTGTTTCCCTCTTTCTCATTCAGAAACTGATCGAGAATGACGGATGCTGGCGCACCAGCAAGTACCAGCCCCAGAACAGCAGCGCTTAATTTTGCTCTGGATCCCATCACTCACCTTCCTTTTGTAATGCCTCAACGACCACGCTTGCAGCCGCAGGACGTTCGTGAAGGGGTTTATCACCAACGCCTTTCAGGAAGTCATTAACCATTTTTGTTCGCTTTTCGTCCTCTCTACGCCTGCGGTGGGCATCCACGCGACCATTGACATAGGAGGCAAACGAGATAAGCAGACCAGCGGCGCCAAAGAACATGAACACCATATCCTGAGTGGTAAAACCAATGGCTGACGCCAGAGCTGCTACCCACGCGAAGAACTGCGTGAAAATGTTCCCTGAATCATTCATTTTCATGGTCTCTCACCTCGCTGTGTGCGGGTGTTATTGAGGTAATAAAAAAGGCCGCTTGAGCGACCTCACGTTTACTCCCCTGTTAACGCCCTTATTTCCTCCACCGTCTGGCTAAACCTGTCTTCCTCGAGTTCAACGCCGATAGCCTGGCGGCCAAGTTCCAGCGCGATTTTCACGGTCGAACCGGACCCCATAAAGAAATCAGCCACCACATCACCAGGCTTACTGCTGGCGTTGATGATCTGCCGCAACATGTCAGCGGGTTTTTCGCATGGGTGTTTACCTGGGTAAAACTGAACGGGTTTATGTGTCCAGACGTCGGTATAAGGAACGGATACGGAAACAGAGAAATGCCGCCGAAGCGATTTGTACTCTTCGAGCAGCTCTGAATACTTGCGATTTAACGAATGCCACAGGGCCACCAGCTGGTGGTGTGGTGTTGCCAGTTCGCCGTTCTGGTGCTTTTCGATGGCTACCTGCGTGAAAAGGGATTGAAGTTTCCGGTAGTCGGATTCATTCGGTAATTGCCACTGGCTACCGCTGAACCAGTGAGACACCATGTTCTTCTTTCCAGTCGCATCGGCTATTTGTTTTGAGGATATGCCAAGCGCTTCACGTGCATCCCGGAAATAAGAAATTAGGGGAGTCATTACATGCTGCTTCAGCTCGCTTCCCTTCTCAGCGTACCCGTCGCTCTTTGGTTTATACGGCCCCTGGTAATGCTCAGCGAACAGGATGCGCTCTGTTGCAGGGAAGTAAGAGCGAAGGCTCTCTTTATTACAGCCATTCCAGCGGCCAGACGGTTTAGCCCAGATGATGTGGTTCAGGACGTTGAACCGCTCACGCATCATGATCTCAATGTCTGCCGACAGGCGGTGACCGGAGAAAAGATAAAGACTGCCGGCAGGTTTAAGCACTCGCCAGAATTGTGCGAGGTACATATCAAGCCATCGAAGATAATCATCATCCCCTTTCCATTGGTTGTCCCAGCCGTTTGGTTTCACTTTGAAGTACGGCGGATCCGTGACTATCAGGTCAATGGAGTTATCAGGGAGAGTGGCGATGTATTGCAGGCTATCAGCGTTGACTAACTCAACACTGTTTATAATTACAGTATTTTTCATAGATCAGTAAGCGTAACTCTGATAGGCTCACTATGCTTTTGCGCTAAAGCAGTGGGCCTTGGTTAGCTTGTGACCTGAAAGCATGAGCTGATGGCTGGTGGGTGCTCCAACATCCACCAGCCGCCCATTTTCACAGCAGAAAGCCTCCGGATCTGGAGGCGCTCAATTATCCGAATGGAAAATCCGACATCCCGAGAAGACCGGGAAAAAAGCCATAAAAAAACCCGCTCACTGGCGGGTTTATATACTTTTGGCAACATATCAAATTAGCTTCAAATATCGCTTATTTTGTTGCATTTTGCAAGCCTGATTGAAGACGTTAGTGAAATTTACTTCACATTTCTACCACTTTAACTTCCTCATACTCTTCGTACCGCGCCAGGCTTTCACATAACGCCAGGCTGTCCATTTCCACGAAAGCTGCTTTAAATGCTGCCCAGTGAGCAGCGTATACCCTAAGCCAGGTTGAACGCTCCACGCTCACCATGCGGGCCAGTGCCGCCCCCGCATACTCCTGGTACGTATCGTTATTGCGTGATGCAGCAACTTCCTGGGCCGCGAGCCAAACCAGCCCCACTAATTTTTTTGTGACTCTGTCCTGGAGCTTCTTACTCCCCTGCTGATGCTGAAACTGTGCCCAAACGTACTGGCACATTAAGGTCTGGTACCGGAAAGACAGATCATATCCATAGCAATACCGAACCCACGCCTGCAGATGCTCTCCAAGTCCATTCACCGAGCGGCGCCACGCAGAACTCGCAAACTCGGCATCCTTCATAGGGGGTAATGGGCGTCTACGGCTTCTTGTCTCCAGAACATAAAGCGGAGTGGCCAGCGTTTTTACAACCTTCGCTCCACAACATTCCCCACCCTCCATGACTATTTCTGGATGGTGCCGGGGATACTTATTTTTATCTGCTGGTGGATGCTCACTGAACGCCTGCAGCTGTCCCTTCGTCGATCCTGAGAAATCGGCCAGCGCGCGGCGCAATTCAATACGGGTATATTCGAGTTCTTGTAAATTCATAATGCTCAGCGCTCCATACAATTACGCTTTTGTTATTACGCCGATCGCCAACGCTCGATTCATAAACCGGAACAGCAGCTCCAGCTGAGTACCGTGTTTTTTCTCAAACGCTGCTAAATCGGCATGTAGTTTGTCGTGACACTCTCTGCACAGAGGGAACACGAACAAATCATGTGCTTTTGTGGCGGTACCGCCCATACCGTGACCAATGACATGGTGTGGATCATCCGCTGGCCGCCGGCAACCTTCACACGGCTGGGTTTTAACCCACCGGGTATAATCCTCATTCACCCACCGACGATGTTTCGGACGTAACATGAATGATTCAGGAGATTCTGGATCCGCATGCAGAGCCAGAATCTTTGGCTGGTCGTAGACCACTTCCTGATTTGCTCCATGCTTTAATTTCGCAGCCGTGGCCGCAGGGGTGACCTTCTTCTGCAAAATGCTTTTTGCCGGGGGCATCGGCACAATGTCACTTTCACGATAAACGGATAAAAAAGGCTCATCCGGCATGCGGAGTGCGCGTTGTGCCATCCTTTCTGTGATTGCATCAGCAATGCCCGAGTAAACGGCCCACCAGCACAATTCGCCGAGGGATAGTTCGCGCTCGGTGTTGTAGCCAAGCGCAGACAGGATCGAATTGATCAGCCAGTTGATGAGATTTCGCCGGGCCAGTTCTGCCAGCGCCGCGGTGGTCTGCTCGCGCAGCTGGTTATCGCAATGCCAGCAGAGCAGCATTGACCCTGGAGGGTGGCGCATTGTTACCAGCTCGCGGTGGTGATAGTCAGCGTGCGGGTACTGGCATTCCTTAACGTTGCGCTCTAACCATGAGTCCAACGCGGATAAACCGCCTGCGGCGCGGATAACCCTCTCGTCGGAGAAGAATTCCTCGAGGGACTTATCTTCTGCCAGCGGCTGCCTCGCATCAGGGACGAGCCCCGACGGAAGCCCAGCCATACTTTTTGGCTGAGGCTCCACCAGCACACGCCCCTGCTGGAACAGTGACATCAGATCGCTACCTGGCTTTAACAACACAAGCCCCAGGCGCGGAACAGTCTCGGCTGTAAACAGTCCTCTCACGCGGCATGCCCCTTAGCGATGTGTGCCGTCCACAGGCCGCCGATCCACTCGATGCCTTTAGGTGTAAAACGCGCCTGGCTGAATGCGTAGTTTGTTTCACTCGTAGTGCCGGTTTTCACTTCAAACCGCCCGGCAGCAATATGCTGGTGCCGCGGTGTCAGTACTCCACCGAGACGGTACAAAATGTCGCTCTCAATGAGGAACAAGCGGAAATCTGTTTCTTTGGCCTGCAATAGCTTTGCCACCTGGCGGAATGACATTGAGCCTTTGGCAGTACAGTACCGATCGACAAACTCAACTTTCGGCGCGGCAGCGGCTAACTGCTGGCTGAGTTGTTCTTTCTGCTCGGCCAGATCCGCGGCGAGACGTAATGCCTCCGGCAATGTTTGCGGGACACTTACGGCCTGGCTGTTCTCCAGCTCTTGCCAGCGATCGACAACAGCGGCGGTAAATTCTGGCGACAGCCTAGCGACGATCACCAGAGAATCACGTTTGTTGAACCAATACTCCTCGTAGGTTTGCCCGTTTTGCGGGTGTGTGTAGGGGGTGTGCGCCAACGGCGCGGTTAAAATACCAGCAGATGCAAGGCGCTCAGCTGAGCGCTTCACATCACCATGTTTGCTCTGTACCAGCCTGGCAATTTCACGGCTGGACATTGTCACAACACCCTTTGCGGTTAACTGATTCATGCTATTTCTCCATATCAGGCGGCTGCACCCGCCTTTTGATTTGCACATAATTCAGGAAGATTTGCTTCTACCAGCGCACGAGCGAACGGCGGCGGTACTGCGTTACCACAGCGCGCTACCTGCTTGTCTTTGGCGTAACGATTGCCGCGATAGTCCTGATCGATAACGTAGCCGTCAGGGAAGCCCTGCGCCTTATAAAGCTCATGCGGTTGCAGCATGCGCATTCCGATATCGACGATCTGGTACTTAACCCCCTCGATCGTCACCAGCCATTCATCCTCGCTATCACCGCAGTAGGTTTCGAGGAATGTCCGGACCTCGCCAACGTGCTGGCCACCAGCGGTAATAGTCGGCATAGGTGTATCCATGGTCTGACCGTCGCGGCAGGTTCCGCGTAGCTTCACCAGGTGCGACGCAACTACCGCGTGGTGATCAACAGTAGTGACTGAGTGGGCAGGCTCATCCATACCAACACCCGGCCCCGTGTAATTCCCACCATAGTGCTTCGCCAGGAACGCGCTCACCGTTGCAAACTTATTACCACCAGCAGTGACCGTGCCGAGCGGGTTATTCAGTTGAATAACACGCGGTTCTTGCCCTGGGCGTTCGCCGTACCCCATCTGGATCAGTGTTGGAGTTACCAGCTGCGACTTACCGCCACCACCAGCAGTAATCGTCGCGCTCGGTTCGTCAGCCCTGTGCCCAACACTGGCGCCAAACTGGCGGGCGATGACCGGAGCAACAACGCACGCGCGGGACTGCTTGAGGATTGTATGAGCGGGTTTATCCAGCGGGCGCGGCTTTGCCTGGTACTCACTGCCGCCATTGCCAGCCAGGAACGGTGTCAGGGCGGCCTCAACTACGCCAAGCGCATGCCCATTCCCGCCTGGGCGCGCCGACGTACCAGCGGTGACAGTTGGAACCGGCTCGGTCACTGGCTGCCCGGTGGCCCCGGTGCGGAATTTAGTAAGATGCGGTACCGCCAGCGCGTAGCCATGCTTTTTAGTGATGGTCTGCAATGGCTCTAACAACGATTGCCCGCGGAAACAGTCATAACCTCCTTTCGTCGTGGTGTGGTTACACTTCACGATAAAAGGTGATGCACTTTCGATAACAAAGCGCTGGATGCCGCGCGCGATACGTTTGAGCGTATTTTCCGCCAGCGGCTTTTTGCGGTCGAAGATGGAACGGGCCGGGATGTTCCAGTCAATGCACTCCGCCGCGGTACGCCATGGCGCCAGCTTGCCGCTTTGTACTTCCAGTGATTTTGGATCCCCATGAGTCGCTTCAGGCCAATGAATCTTGCGGCCGTCACAACGCATGACCATGAAGAAACGCTTTCTGATCGTCGGCGCGCCGTAGTCACAAGCGCGCAGCTCACGATAATCGACCTCATAGCCAAGCCCGGCGATCAGCTGTTGCGCCTGCTGGCCGTGCGGCTCAATGGCAAGAAATTCACAAACCTCAGCCAGTGCTGGGTGATTCGCCGCGATACCAGTCGACAGCATGCCGACAAATGCCTCAAATGTTTCACCAGCACGCTCAGGATCCGGGCGTAATTCTTCATCCAGCAGCGGGCCCCATGTCTTAAATTCTTCGACGTTCTCCAGCATCATGACGCGGGGACGTACTGACAGCGCCCAGCGCAGGACAATCCACGCCAGCCCGCGAATCTCTTTCTTAACCGGCTTAGCGCCCTTCGCTTTGGAAAAGTGGCGGCAGTCAGGGCTAAACCAGGCCAGACCAACAGGTTTACCGCTGGTGGCTGCACTTGGGTCAACGTCAAACACCGACTCGCAATAATGCAGCGTGTCCGGGTGATTCGT